>NZ_JBANSP010000037.1:0-55194 GCF_037167145.1 Paenibacillus sp. YIM B09110
GACCTGCCGCGCCCGCCTCTATACTTACCCTTTGCCGCCTTGCGGGGCAGGGGGATCGGGCTCTTTCACGAGCTTCCGCTTCTCCCAGCGGAATATCATGTTCAGCCCTCTATAGATCAGCTTAGACTCCTTGGTGAGCAGCGGACCTAATATGGCGAGGATCAGCACGTACAACGCAGCGAACGGCTGCAGCAGCTCCATCAAGCCGCCGGCTTTGCCCAGATTAGCCATAATGATCGAGAATTCGCCGCGCGACACGATCGTAAGTCCGATGTTGGACGATGCCTTAGGCGACAGTCCGGCGCTCTTGCCCGCGAACATGCCTGCAACGAAGTTGCCGAGCAGCGTAATGCCGACAGCGCCGAGCGACAGCCATACCGCGCCGCCGAGTGCGAGCGGGTCGATCGTAAGACCGAAGCTGAAGAAGAACAATGCGCCGAAGAAGTCGCGGAACGGCAGAATCATATGCTCGATCCGTTTCATATGCGTCGTCTCCGCTAATACGAGGCCGACTAGCAATGCGCCGATCGCTTCTGCGACATGGATCGTCTCGGAGAAACCGGCAACAAGAAACAAGAAGCCGAAGACCATCAGCAGAAACAATTCGTTGGAGCGAATATTGAACAGCTTGTTAAGCAGCGGGGCAGCTTTCCTGCCGATAATGAGGAATAACAGCATGAATCCGAGCGCATAGGAGGCTGAGAGCAGCACACCGCCGAGCGACGAGGAGTCGCTGAGCACAAGACCTGACAATACGGATATATACACCGCGAGGAAAATATCCTCGAACATAATGATCCCGAGAATCATCTCTGTCTCCGGGTTCGCCGTCCTCTTCAAGTCGACGAGAACTTTGGCTACTATCGCGCTGGATGAGATGGTTGTAATACCTGCAATGACCATCGTTTCCTCGATAGGAAAGTCGTTCACCCATCCGAACAATAAGCCGAGTGAAAAGTTGATTAAAATATAGATCGTTCCGCCAACGGCGATTGCTTTGCCCGACTTCATCAATCGGCCAACCGAGAACTCGAGACCTAGATAGAATAACAGGAAGAGCACGCCGAGGCGTCCCATGAATTCAATTAATTCAGCGCTGTGAATGAATCTGAAGTCTAGTATGCCGAAGTGAGGCGCATGAGGCCCTACAGCCATACCGATCAATATATAAAAAGGAATAACCGAAAAACGAATTTTTGAAGCTAACAGCCCGACCAAGGCGATGAGTATAACGGCGAGACCGATCTCCAGCACCATGTGGTCCATAATTAACGACTCCCGTTTTGGAGCATGAGCTTAAGCTGCTTAAGGTTCTGCCGTTCACCAGCCACAATAAGGGTCGAGTCTGCTTTGAAAATATAGTCGGGACCTGGGTTAATATGCTTAGCTTCCTTCTCGACAGCAGCAATTATAGTCGCGCCGGTCGTTTGGCGAATATTCGCTTCGCCGATCGTCTTGCCGATGCAAGCGGCGTTTGGCTCGATTTTGTACCATTCGATCGTTAGATCATCCAGCGCTACTTCAATCGTCTCGAGCGCCTTCGGCTTGTAAGTCATACCGCCGATAATAGCGGCAATCTGACGAGCCTCTTCATCCTCGAGCGTTACCATGGAGATGCTGTCATCCGGATCCTCATAGTCAAAATGGTACATTTCACGTCGGCCGTCATCATGAATGATAATGACGAACTTATCGCCTCCGCGCGTAATAATCTGGTATTTGCGTCCGATTCCAGGCAAATCAGATTCTCTAATATTCATTGGGTTTGCCTCCTCATTTTTTTGTAGTTTGTACCAAAAAAATGGGTTCTAACCAATGTAGACCGATGTATATTTAATAGGCTTAAGCAGTAAACGCTTCAAGCGCTGCAGGATGGTCAGACTTAAGGGGGATAAATAAGCGGGCCGTCCAAATAAGACGGCAAGTGATGCCTTATAAGCCGCGGGCTTGCGGCGAATAGGCTGAAGCAGCTTGCTTGGGGAGCGCCCGTTCAGAGCAGCGCAGGTCGTTGCGCGGGCAACAGGATTGAACCGGCTGGAGCCGGCCGTCAACTCGAAGTTGTTGCCTGCTTGGTAAGCAAACAGTGCAGTGAGCAGCAGTGGCAAAATAATAAGCAGGTTAAAGAACCGTTTGCGAAACGCGGGTCCTTGGTTGTGCTTCATGCTTGTCGTCAATCTCATCTGCTCACCTCCTGCGGCTATATTTATAAGTATATCTTATAAATGACCAAAAGCATAGACAATTCCATTTTTTTGTTGGTCGAATAGGTGAACAATTCAAGGCTTATAACTGTGGGATCAATTAGCAACGATTTTTTTGCTATTAATTAGCGAACCGGCAATTCCGATATGATAGAATAAATGAAAGTTTTCAAATAGAATAGAGCAAAGTAGAGAGAAGGTTGATTGGGATGGGAGCAACAGTGAAGGAGCTGTCGCCGCTCGTGCAGGCGCTTGATCTTAAGCCGCATGTTGAAGGCGGATGGTACAAGGAAATTTGGAAAGCTAATTTTGAAATTCCGCAGCAGGTGCTCGGCGCTCCGTATTCCGGACCGCGTTTTGCCGCATCGTCGATTTATTTCTTGCTTCACCCTGAGGAGTTCTCGGACTGGCACACGGTTTATTCCGACGAAGTATGGTTCTGGCATTCGGGAAGCCCGTTGCTGCTCACGCTTGGAGGGACAGAAGCTGATCCGCATACCCGCAAGGAAATTGTTGTGGGACCTGACATTGCCGCAGGACACCAGCCGCAGGCGCTTGTGCCGGCTAACGAATGGCAAATGGCGAGAGCGCTCGGCGACGAGCCGGTACTCGTATCCTGCGTCGTTGCGCCAGGCTTCCACTATGATGATTTCCGACTGATCAAAAAATAGGCTTTCTCCAATAAATAAAAGCTTCACGCATGGACTTGTGCCCGGCGGCGAAGCTTTTATTACGTTATTCGCTTTGTCGCAGCGACTGGATGAACAGCTCGATTAAAGCGGGATCCCACTGCGTCCCTTTGCCTTCCTCCAGTATCGCGAGGGCATGCTCGCGGGTCATTCCTTTGCGGTACGGCCGATCCGACGTCATCGCATCGAATGCGTCGGCTATGGCGATGACGCGGCCAAGCAGCGGAATGTGTTCTCCTGCGATACCGTCGGGATAACCGCATCCGTCATAGCGCTCGTGATGGGAGCGTACGCCCGGAAGCAGATCGGCCATTGCGTCGGCAGGCTCAATTTGCTTCAAAATATTTTCGCCCAAGCCCGGGTGCGCCTTAATTTGATCGAACTCCTCGTCCGTTAGCTTGCCGTCCTTCAGCAGCACCGAGTCACGAATGCCGATTTTGCCGATGTCATGAAGGAGAGCCGACTTGCGCAGCAGATCAAGCTCGGCTTGCGACCAGCCAGCCTGCTCGCCGATCGCAACGGAATATTCGGCGACGCGCTCCGAATGACCCGCTGTATAGGTATCGCGTGCGTCAAGCGCGGCGGCAAGCGTGAAGAAGTAGCTTTGGTGAAGCTGCTTATTGCGTTCATCCCTCTCCCGCAGACCGTCGATCATATGGTTAAAGCCAGCTGTCAGCTTCGAAAATTCATCGGAATGAATATCTTCCGCCCGAATGTCGTAATGGCCGTCCTGCACGGCAATTATCGCAGCTTGTAGCGTATGGATGGGGTCCTCAATATTGCGCGATAGGAGCGTGGCGCCGAACAAGGAGAAGAAGACGCCGATGACGAGAATGATACCGGCCCACTGCCAATAAGCGGACGTGCCGCTGCCGTCCAGCTCTTCAAGCCTGATCTGAGCGGCAAGACTGTGCAAGAGCAAGGGCAATGTACCGATCAAAAAAGCGCTTAGCAGAAATTTCTTGCGAATCGAAGCGAACACTTGGCCGCCGAGCGTCAGGTCCTGCCCATAGAGCTCTACATGTTTGTTGCGCATATAAGTGACGACAGGTCTTATCGCTCGTGCCGTCAGGAAAAACTCGATCATGGCATGCATGCTGGCAACAAGCAGCGCGCCGACGGTAGCAAGCCCGATATAATAATAGGGCAACGAAAGCCAATCCATACGGATGAAAAGATAGCTCATGACAATAGCCGGAACCGATATGCCGAGCAGATGCGGCCCGAATGTCCGCTTCAGAGAGAGCACCGGAAAACGGTGCGTTTGGATGTAAGCTTTGCGAAGCTGCTCCGCCGAGGGATGATCGGATAGAAATGCCGCTTGGATCGGCTTCGCGTGGCGATAGAATACGAATAGCTCGCAGGCAATCATGATAAGCAATGAGGCGATCAAGATGAGGCCTAGCACGAAGCTCTCGCCCTCAGGTAGCTTAATCGTGGAGAAGATGATAACGCCTCCGACCCCAAGCACGGCAACGGCCGAGCCAAATATATAGTTGTAGACGAGCTGGAGGAGGAAAGCGCGATATACGCTTGCGGGAGTTTGTTGATGCGGATCTAGTTGCTTCAATTGGATCATTCCTCTTTTCACAGCTTCATGATGTAGTTCCTATTACCTATATTATCAATCGGCAAAATGAGTGCGGAATTGAAGCTGATTTCCATGTACATACATGGGTATATTTTACATGCGCTTTGATTCGTGAAGGTACGTCAGGCAGTTACAACGTGTTCATGTAACGACTAACAAGCAAAGAGCTGTTCCCTAAGCGGTTAATATCCGCTCGCGGAACAGCTCTTTGCATTTGTATAAGCTACATTATGAAGGCAATATGATATTCTGGCCCGGGAAGATGAGGTCTGCGTTCGTCAACTTATTAAGATCGCGAAGCACCTGCCATGTCGTTCCGTATTTCCTAGCTATCTCCCATAAGGTATCTCCCTTTAGAACGATGTATGATGCAACTGCAGACTCGGGTTTCGGTTCTGGCTTAGGTTCTGGCTTAGGTTCAGGATCAGGTTTGGGTTCTGGGTTTGGCTCGGGCTCAGGGGAAGGAGTGGCGGGTTTCACACCTTCCGTAATGCGTCCCTCAATGGTTGGATTTGCTTTGCCGAGCTTCTGAATATAAGCGATGAGCGCTTCATCCAGCGCGCCGTACATGCCGGCTTGCGGATACTTGCCGAACATGGTGTATTCATCGCCGCCCGCAGCTATGAAGTCGTTCGTAGCAAGGGTGTATATCGCGGCTTCAGCCAATGGTTTGCCGCCTATTGTGACGGAATGAACGCGCTCTCCTTTGACTGCTTCCTTGTCGATTTTGAAAGTGACGCCGGACACTTGCGGGAAAGCGCCCTTCGGATTCGGATAATCAGAGACGCCGTTCTCGAGGGCAGCTTTGATGTCTGCGCCGGTTACCTTGAGTGTCACAATCTGATTCCCGAATGGCAGTACAGTAATGACCTCGCCTTTCGTAATCGAGCCTGCATCGATTGAAGCGCGAATGCCGCCGCCGTTCGTAAGCGCAACATCGGCTCCCGAGATGTCGGCCAAAGCGTCAGCAACCAGGTTGCCAAGGTTCGTCTCGCCTGCGCGTACTTTCTCTCGTGCGCCTTCAAGAGCAACGGCAGTTTCGCCAACTTGCTCTGCGAGAATCGTCTCTTGGCTCTTCAGCGTGGCTGCAACAAGCTCTGCGACTTCGGCGTTCGGTGCGATATCTGCTGCTTCGGCTTGGTTGATAAGCGTCGCTTGCTTCTTAACGACTGCGCCATCCTCGACCCAAAAGTCAACGACGCCGACGTATTTCGTATACTCGCCCGCGCTGACAACCAGTGTGCCATTGTCGCCAACAAGACCGTCTTCAAGGACGGTATGACTGTGTCCATCGACAAAGATATCGATGCCCGCTACGGCTTTGATGACCCGAAGACTCGTGTCATAGCTGGACTTATCCTGACCGAGGTGGCCAACTGCAATGATGACGTCAGTCTTGTCCTTCAGCTCATCTACAATAGCTTGCGCTTCCGATGCGGAGTCGGTGAAGTGAAGTCCCGCCACGTTCTTCGGATGAGTCTTGTACACCGTCTCTGAAGTCGATAATCCGAAGATGCCGATCTTTACGCCGTCCATTTCTTTGATGATATACGGCTCGAAGACCCGTTTGGCGCCTAATCCTTTGATATTGGCGCTCAACATTGGAAACTTCAGCTTGCCGGCAAGCTCGATCAATCTCGCCGAGCCGTAATTGAACTCATGGTTGCCTGGCACCATAGCGTCATAGCCCATCTTGTTCATCGCGGCTACGACACTTTCGCCGTTGACCAAAGTTGCGAAGGTCGTGCCGTGAATGGCATCACCGGCATCAATGGCCAATGTATTCGGATTTTTGCTCTTGTAATAATCGATTATCCCGGCCACCTTGGCGAAACCCATCTCGCCGCTCGTAGCCTCGACGGCACGAGCGTGCATGTCGTTCGTGTGCAGCAGCGTGATATGCTTCCCTGTCTGTTCCGTCACATCCTCAGCCGCAGCGCTGCCCATAAGTCCAAGCACCAAGGCGCTGGCGAGCAGTGCTGACGTCAACCATTTAAACTTTTTACGCATGATTTGCTCAATCCTCCCTATCTATATATTTGGTTAAAGCCCACCAGTAATATTCTACATTTTTCCACAAATCCCTTTATTATTATCTGAAAATTCTGACTTATTTGCACGTCAAATCAATAATGTAAAGTATTTGCTCTATTTTGATCTGATCAGATGTATTGGGGCGAAATAGCGAAAACATATTACGTTATTTTTCAAAAGCAGGGGTGGACGGGGGCATTTTGGCAGATCGGACTATAAATAACGAAATTTCTTTACGTTATTTACAGGGAGGGTGATCGGGCGTAAGAAATAGCGACAAACTTTTGCGCTATTTCTCCAAGCAGACACCAAAAGAAGCGCCTCGGCCGCTCGAATGAGCAGTCAAGGCGCTTTTCAACTACACTTGGAACGCGCGAACGGATGCTCTGACCAATGAAATGAAGCGCGGGCGGGCTTGCTCGGCTACGCGAACGACTTGCTCATGAGTGAGAGGTTCAAGCTCGTCGCTTATCGCCATATCCGTGATGCATGTAATGCCTACTGCGCGAATGCCGCAGTAGTTGGCTGCGATAACCTCGGGAGCAGTTGACATGCCCACAGCATCGGCTCCCCATGACGCCATCATAGCGAGCTCAGCAGGGGTGCAATACGTTGGTCCGGATATGCTGACGTATACACCCTGCTGCAATGGAATGTCCAACTCAGCGGCTTGGGCAGCAACGATGGAACGGAGCTCCCGGTTGTACGCTTGCGACATATCGGGGAAACGAGGACCAAGCTCGCCGATATTTGCTCCCATTAAAGGATTACTGCCTGTATTGTTAATGTGGTCGGTAATTAACATGAGATCACCGGCAGAGAAGGCGCGGTTCATGCCGCCGGCCGCATTCGTAACGAGCAGCGTTTCGATTCCGAGCTGCTTCATGACATAGACGGGGAAGACGACCTCTTTCATCGAATAACCTTCATAGTAGTGGAAACGGCCTTTCATGACGAGGACGGTTTTGCCTTCCAGCTCTCCGACTACAAGCTCGCCGGAATGCCCCTCAACCGTCGAGACCGGGAAATGCGGAATTTCACCATAAGGAATGACGATGGCGTCTTTCACTTCATCGGCCATTACGCCTAGGCCAGAACCAAGAATCATGCCGATCTGAGGCGGTGCTTGCAGCTTGCCGCGGATGTAGGCAGCCGCTTCTTTTATTTTGACTAACATATTGTCCATTGGGCTATAACGCCTCCTCATTCAATTTGGAATGCTTTGACAGCACCATTATCATAGCGTAACGCGCGAGTAAATGTAAACCGCAGAGCGATGCAGGCAAGCCGCGTTGTTGTTTCGCTGAATTGTTCGTATTATGATAAGTAGCAGATGTAGCAGACGTATCGAAACGCCGCCAATAGGGACAGGCTAGATGAATCGGAGGAATGACGATGAGCGCACAAACGAATTATACACCTGAGCAAGTAGCTTCAATGATTGACCATACGCTGCTGAAGGCGGACGCGACTAGTAATGAAGTGATACAGCTATGCAAGGAGGCCAAGCAATATCAATTCGCAACCGTATGTGTGAATGCGGGCTGGGTGTCGCTTGCCGCTAGCGAGCTAGCCGAGTCTGGTGTTGGAATTACGACAGTAGTCGGCTTTCCGTTAGGCGCGACAAGCACGGCGTCCAAAGCTTTCGAAGCGAAACAAGCAATTGGGGACGGAGCAACAGAGGTCGATATGGTTCTTAATATCGGGCTGTTAAAGTCCGGGGACAACGAGGGCGTGAGACGCGACGTTGAAGGCGTCGCTTCCGCATGTAAGGGGAAAGCGAAGCTGAAGGTGATTCTGGAGACAGGCCTGTTAACGGATGAAGAAAAGGAAACTGCATGCGAACTATGCAAGCAAGCGGGAGCTGACTTCGTGAAGACGTCGACGGGTTTCGGCAAGGGCGGAGCAACTGTGGAAGATATTGCGCTTATGCGTCGTACGGTCGGTCCGGATATGGGCGTTAAGGCGTCGGGAGGCGTAAGAGACTTGGAAACCGCACTGCAAATGTTCGCGGCAGGAGCAACAAGAATCGGCGCCAGCTCGAGCATTGCCATTGTAACCGGAGGCAAGGGCGAGGGTTACTAAAACTCTAATAAGCGAAAAATCAAAAAAGGCAAACCGTCTCTATTCGAAGCTTGCTTCGGGAGAGCGCGGTTTGCCTTTTTTGCGTTGTATTACGATTCGCAAGCGATCGTCAGATTAGCGCGAAGCTCCTGTCCGGCCTCCAGCAGCACAAGCTCCTCTTGGCGGTTAAGCTCACCCGTCATCGCCATCCAAGGCTCGACGCAGATGAACGGCTTGCCGTTCACCGACCATAGAACGACGTACTTGAATATATCATCATACGTCATTCTCACGCGAACATCGCTGGCAACCGGGAAGGCGATCTCGCGTTGCTTCGCACCCAGCAGCGTGACGGATTCAACCAAGCCTTCTAGATCGAATTCGCCCTCGAAAGGCTTAGTGACGTTGTCATTATAGTCGAGATATTGTGTAGCATCCGTATCATATACAAGAGACTTGCCGTCCTCGATTGCAAAGTAGGGGTGGAAGCCGGCATAGAACGGCATCGTTCTGTCCGTGCTTAGATTGCGGTATTGCTGGCGTGTATGTAGCTTGCCGTCCTTGAGCGCATAGGTGAACAGCAGCTCGAATTCGAACGGGAAGGAAACAAGCGTCTGCTCGTTGCTGCGCAGCCTGATCGTAATGGAAGCTTCGTCTTCCTCGCTCGTGCCGACAACATCCCATGCCGACGTGCGCGCTACGCCGTGATTGGCCATGCTGTAAGTCTGTCCGTCCCACTCGTAGGATTGATTCTCCAGTTGCCCGCAGACCGGGAACAGAATCGGATTTCCGCCTCTAATGTTAGCCGTCGGATGCTCGAAGGTTGCCTTGTCCAAATAAAACAATTCATGGCCGTTCAATTGACAGCCGATGACGATGCCGCCTCGCTCCGGGCATACAATGATACGCGATACCGTGCTTTGCTCTGTCAGCTCATAGATCGTATAGGTGTCCACGTAGCTGCGTACTCCATAGTTGCTCACTAACATAACCTCCATATGTACATACTTAATGGGATAAAAAACGTATAGACAAAGCATACCATAGCATTGTTCGTGAACACCACATCACTCATACAGCGAATGGAGGCTTCGCCTTCATGGACAGAAGACCTTCCCCTCTATTAGTCCGCATAGTTCTCTCACATGGAATAAGGGTTTGAGATTGGGCATTTCTATCAAATCATTCATCTACGCCATTCCGAGCTACGAGAATAGTATGTTATTAGCTTCAAGTGAAGGGCAGGTGAAAGATTATGTCAAACTGCAGACAATATGGGAACTCCGTCGCCGGCGCTGGCTCGAACAACTATGGATCCAACTCCAGAGTTAACTCGATCTTAGGTATTCTTCGCAATGTAAGCTTAGGACAAATGATCACAGTTGGAACGGACAGCACTAGCTTTACTGGCCGATTTGCCGGTATCGAGAACGGAAATGTTCTTTTAACAACAACAACTGGTACTCTCGTTTTTATCCCTCTTCGTCAAATTACGTTCGTAGCAATCCCTTAACAGCAGCAATCGATCCCTGCATCTGTGTAATGAAACGGCAACCCGCCGTCGCCCCTCCGAGCGACGGCGCGGTTGTTTGCCGTTCATACCTTAATAGCTGTAATCGAGGCCAAGCGTACATAGAATATCGCGTTTTTATCCGTTACGATCACGACGGTATCGTCCCTGATGCCTTGGTATTTTCCTTCTACGGATGTCTTGCCGAAATAGACCCGTATCGTGCTACCGAGCTTTACCCACTGCAACATTCTCACCTTAAAGCCTCCCAAGACGGCATACGAGACAAGTGAGAGTATTTCGCATGCGCATATGATTCAATTGTTTTAGTTTATGCAGATGTCCATCATATGCGCATTGTTACAATGCCCGACTTCAACCTCAGGAAATAATTCAACTAAAAAGCGATAATTACAAATGGGCAGAAGCAGGGGACGGCCTTATAATGAGCTATATAAGCAGAAGATACCCCTGAGACATTGAGGTGACGGCTCCATGTATAAGCTATTGATTGTGGATGACGAAGCGCTCGTTCGCGAAGCGATTCAGGAGGGCATGGATTGGGAAGGCATGGGGCTCGTCTGTGCGGGCACTTGCGAGGACGGCATTGAAGCGCTGGAATTCATCGAGCGCGAGAAGCCGGATATCGTCATGACCGATATCGGAATGCCGTTCATGAACGGCATCGAGCTGACGCGCGAGCTCTCCGTTCGTTACCCGGACATCAAGGTCATTATTCTGACCGGGTACGATGAATTCGAGTACGCCCAGCAGGCGCTTAAGATGAAGGTTGCCGACTACATTATGAAGCCGGTAACCGCTATGGAAATGGAAGAAATACTCGTCAGGATTGCCGGACAGATGGATATGGAGAATAAGCAAAAAAGAGATTACGAACGATTGGAGCAGCAATTAAATGAAAGCATGCCGCTGCTGAAGGAGCGGTTCCTTGAGCGGCTTATCACCTCCTCGATGACGGCGAAGCAGAGAAGCGAGAGCTATGACTATTTTCAGATCGCCTGGAGCGGACCGTTCTTGGTCGAGCTGGCCATCGACGTCGACGAGCTTGAATTGAAGCTGCCGGCTACGCCTTCCGACGATGAGCTGTTCCGATTCGCCATCTATAATATTACGAAGGAAGTCATGGAGAGATATCCAGGGGCGGAAGTGTTTCGCGACCGCGAAAATCGTGTGCTTGTCTTGTTGTCGGGTTTCGATTCCGAGGCACTCTGTGTGGAAGCGGGCGCAGCAGCGGAACAGATTCATGGCGCAATTACCGCTTATTTGCCGCTTAAAGCGTCAATCGGAATCGGCCATATATGCAAGCAAGAGGACAACATCGCGCTTGCGCATCGATCGGCGTTGTCCGCGCTCGTCTACCGCTTCGTTATCGGGACGAACGAAATCATTCGTATCTCGGACATGGAACGGCGGGAGAAGCCGGCGATGCTGTCCGCCGTCGCATGGGAGAATGAGCTGATTACGAAGCTGAAGACGGGGACGCCCCAGGATATGGACGAGTGGATAAGCAGGCTGTTCGGCACGTTCCGGAACCAGATTTTCTCGCTCGATGTTTGTTATATTTATTTGCAGCGTTTCGTGCTTACGCTTATGCATACGCTCTACGAGATGGGAACCGATACGAATACGATATTCGGGGAAGCGGGAAATCCAATTGCCGAGATGGGGCAGCTTGCTTCATTAAATGAGCTCGAGAGCTGGATGAAGGAGCTATGCGGCAAGTCGGTAACGGTCATCCGCAGTATGCGGGAGGATCACAGCATGCTGCAGATCGAGAAGGCGATGGCTTACGTGAAGCAGCATTATACGGAACCGGAGCTTTCGCTTACGACGGTATGTACTCATATTTCCATGAGCACGAGCTACTTCAGCACCCTTTTCAAAACAAATATGGGCAAGACGTTCGTGGAATACGTCATTCACGAGCGAATGGAGAAAGCGAAGGAGCTGCTCAAGCTTACCGCCATGCGAAGCTATGAAATCGCTTACGCGGTAGGCTACAGCGATCCGCAATACTTCAGCAGCGCGTTCAAGAAACATACGGGGGATACGCCGACGGAATTCCGCGGCAAGATGTTAGGAGGCGAAGGATGAAGCTCGCGTCCTTCTTGCGTTTTCGAAGCATGCAGACGAATATGGCGCTCGCGTTTGTGCTGCTTATTCTGATGACCATTGTTATTATGAGCGTTGTTTCTTATTTCCTGTCGGAGGATGCCGTACAATCGAATGCGAAGACCTATACGACGGAACTTGTGAAGCAAGTAAACAACAATATTAAATCGTACGTGAACAGCATGAAGTATATTTCCGACCTGGTCGACGGCAACCCGTATGTGCAGCAGTATATGTCGGGGCAGGCCGAGGACGACCCTGAGAAGGAGCGGGAGCACAAGCAGGCTGTTGCCGATTTTCTCGAATCGATGGCTGTGTCGCGCGCCGATATTTCGTCGGTGAGTCTATTTGGCTACAATGGACAATTCGTGCCTGGCAACAAGGATTTGGAGCTCAACCCGTTCATAGATATTCCGAGTCTTACCTGGTACCGCAGCGCTCAGGAAGCGGGGGGCGAATACGTCATTTCTCCATCACACGTTCAGCCGGTATTCAAGGATAAATATCCTTGGGTTGTCTCTCTGAGTATGGAGCTGACAAGCAGAGAGAGCGGAACGAAGTTCGGCATCTTCTTGATCGACCTGAACTTCAGCGTCATGAACGATATGCTGCAGGACATTCGACTGGGTCAGCGAGGATATTTGTTCATCGTTAATTCGGAGGGACAGATCGTCTATCACCCGCAGCAGCAGTTGATCTACAGCAAGCTGAAGACGGAGAAGATTCAAGAGGTGCTTCAAATCGAGAACGGCACGTTCATGAGCGGAGAAGGCGGCAACCGCAAAATGTACACGGTGCAGGAATCCGACTTCGGGTGGAAAATCGTTGGCGTCTCCTATGTCAGCGAGCTGGTCGGCAATCAGAATAAGATGCGACTGTCCATTATTGTGCTTGGGCTGGTCTGCATCGTTATTGCGATCATCATTTCCTTGTTCGTGTCGCAGCGGGTAAGCCAGCCGATCAAGCAGCTGCAGGGCTATATGAAAGAAGTGGAGAAGGGCAACTTCGACATTCAAGTCCCCGTCCCGACGACAATCGAGATCGGCAGGCTGGCGCGGGCGTTCAACATGATGGTTGGTCGAATCAAGGAGCTGATGTCCCAGGTCGTCAGGGATCAGGAGCTGAAGCGAAGAAGCGAGATTAACGCGCTGCAAGCGCAGATCAATCCTCATTTTCTCTATAACACGCTGGATTCGATCATTTGGATGGCCGAGAGCAAAAAATCACAGGAGGTCGTACTCATGACCTCTGCGCTTGCCAAGCTGTTCCGGGCCTCGATCAGCAAGGGGGAAGAGCTCGTCACGATCGAGACGGAGCTCGAGCATATTACGAATTACTTGAAGATCCAGAAGATGCGTTACAAGAACAAGCTGGACTATCGTATCGAGACCGATGAATCGGTGAGCCAGTACAAGACGATTAAGCTGATTCTGCAGCCGATTGTCGAGAACGCGATTTATCACGGGATTAAGATGAAGCGAGGTCCCGGACTGATTACTATATATTCGGAAGAGACCGCTACTGATGTGCTTCTGATCGTTGAGGACAACGGGAACGGGATGGAAGAGGAAAAGCTTGCTAAGCTGTTGACCCAGCAATACGAGGGAGAAGCGGGCAAAGGCGTTGGCGTTGGCAATGTACACGGGCGGCTCAAGCTTTATTTCGGCGCGCAATACGGGCTTTCGTATACGAGCAAACCGGGCGAAGGTACGACGGTAACGATACGGTTGCCTAAGCATCCCCCGTTATAGGAGGCGGCATAAGATGATCTGGAAGTATAAACGAACATTGGCGATTATTTTGCTGCTGCTGATAGCCGCAGCCGGCGTGGCTTACTGGGGGCAAGGATTGTCGAGCAGGGATCCGGTCGATATTACGGTCATTATAAAGTCGACGGACGCTTCGATTGAGTTCTGGGAGGTGCTAATCGACGGAGTTCAGGAGGCCGCCCAGGAATTCGAGGCGAATGTGAAGGTGACCGGTTCCAAAACGGAAACGGACGTCGATGAGCAGATTGCGCTCGTCGAGCAGGCGATTGGGGATAAGCCGGATGCGATCGTGCTTGCCGCTAATGATTTTGACCGTCTTGTCCCTATAGCCGAGAAGGTAAGGAGCAAAGGAATCAAGCTCATCATTGTCGATTCGGGAATTAATTCCGATGCGCCCCATAGCAACGTTGCGACGGACAATGTGAATGCCGGTCAGAAGGCTGGCGAGATGATGCAAAGCCAGATTAACGGGCAAGCCAAGGTCGCTATTATCAGCTATGTCAAAAATGCCGCCTCGCACATTGATCGGGAGAAAGGTGTCCGTTCGATATTGGGAAACAATCCGAATATTGAATTGCTTCCTACGTATTATGTGGAGGGATCGGAGCAGAACGCTTACCTCATGGCCAAGGAAATCTTGCAGTCGCAGCAGGATGTTGTCGGCATCATTGGGTTGAACGAGCCGACGACGGTTGGTGCGGGCAGGGCTATCCAGGAAATTGGAGGGAAGGACAAGGTTACATTAGTCGGCTTCGACAGCTCGGTTAACGAAATTATGCTGCTGGACGAAGGCGTTATGAAGGCGACGGTTATCCAGCGGCCTTTTCAAATGGGATATTTGAGTATGAAGACGGCCATTGACGCAGTTAGAAATAAATCGGTGCCGAAGTCTATCGATACAGGCTCATTGGTTATTACAAAACAGAATATGTACGAGGAGGAAAATCAGAAGCTGCTGTTTCCCTTCGTTACGAACTAGCAGAACCTTTTTTGGGGGTTCTGTTTTTTTGTGTTTAACACCCAAAATTATTCGACTTTTACAGGAAGAAATCACATGTAAGGGGACGGTGAAGATATGCAAAAATAGAGACACATCAGGAATCAATTAGCGATAAGGAGGGGGCAGGGATGGAGCAGACGATTGTGCGCATGGAAGGCGTAGAGAAGCATTTCGCCGGCGTTCATGCCTTGAAGGGCTGCCGATTCGAGCTTCGTGCCGGCGAGGTTCACGCGCTTGTCGGCGAGAACGGAGCGGGCAAGTCGACGATGATGAAGGTGCTGACCGGCGTCTACCGGATGGATGAAGGGAGCATCGTCTACAAAGGTCAGGAGGTGCAAATTGCCGATACGAGAGCTGCCCAGAAGCTGGGAATCGGAATGATTCATCAGGAGCTTAATCTGGCTCAAGATTTGACGGTAGCCCAGAACATTTTTATCGGCAAGGAGCCGCGAGGGAAGCTTCGCTTCTGGCTGGATGACAAGGAGATGAATAGGCAGACCGCCTTGCTGCTGAAGCAGATGAAGCTGGACATTGATCCGACGACGCCGGTCTCGAAGCTGACGGTAGCCAAGCAGCAGATGGTGGAGATCATCAAAGCGATCTCTTACGATTCTCAGGTGCTCATTATGGACGAACCGACGGCCGCGCTGAGCGACTCCGAGATCGATGAGCTGTTCCGTATGATTGCGCAGCTGAAGGAGAAGGGTGTCGGCATCGTTTACATCTCCCATCGGATGGCGGAGCTGAAGCGGATTACGGATCGGATTACGGTCATGCGTGACGGTACGTATATCGACACCGTCGATACAGCCGCTGTCAGCATCGACCGAATCATTGCGATGATGGTCGGGAGAGAAATCTATCAACCTTCGAGGCCAGACAAGCAAGCCGCAGAGCAGCTCGAGAACGTGCTCGAGGTTCGGGGACTGTCGCGAAAGAACGTACTTCATGATGTCAACTTCTCGCTGGCTAAGGGAGAAATTCTCGGCGTCGCGGGACTGGTCGGAGCAGGCCGAACGGAGACAGCTCGCGCGATATTCGGTGCTGATCCGATTGATGCCGGCGAAATCTATGTGCACGGCCGCAAGGTGCGCATAACCGGACCGCATCAAGCGGTAAAGCACGGCATCGGTTATTTGTCCGAGGATCGGAAGCACTACGGCTGCCTGCTTGATATGGATGTGAAGACGAATATAGCGCTTGCGGCGCTTGGCCGATTCAAGAATGCGCTCGGCTTCATGAGCGACAGGCGGATGGCGCGTATCTCGGATCAAGTCATCGACGATTTGCGCGTGAAGACGCCGGGAATCGCACAGAAGATGAAGTTCCTGTCCGGCGGCAACCAGCAGAAAGTTATTATCGGCAAATGGCTGACGCGGGATTGCGATATTCTCATCTTCGATGAGCCGACACGAGGAATCGATATTGGGGCCAAGAACGAAATTTATAAACTGCTGGAAGGTCTAGCGGCAGAGGGCAAGTCGATTATTATGATCAGCTCGGAGCTGCCTGAGATTCTGCGGCTGAGTCACCGTATTGTTGTGATGTGCGAAGGCAGAATTACGGGAGAGCTTATGAATGATCAACATGCCTCGCAAGAAAGGATTATGACGCATGCGACAGATCGAGTCAGCTAAGCGCCAGGCAGAAGGGGGATATCTTGCAATGAGAAATGCTACAATGGCCGGCGGAGTCAAACCAAAGTTCGCCATTCAATCCGGACTGCAGCAATTATTGGCATTCGGCAGCTTAATTCTATTAATTGTTTTTTTCTCCATCGCGTCGAGCAATTTCTTCGTATTCTCTAATCTGGTCGGCATTCTGCTATCGACTGCGGTAATCGGTGTACTCGCGCTTGGATCAACGTTCGTTATCGTTACAGGCGGCATCGATCTGTCGGTAGGTACGGTAATGACGCTCTGTTCGGTCATGACAGGGGTATTCATTACGATGTGGGGGCTGCCGGTGTGGGTCGGTATCCTCGGCGGATTGCTTACCGGGGCCGTATGCGGAATGATGTCCGGGCTCGTTATTGCGAGGTTAGGCATACCGCCTTTCATTGCCACGCTGGCGATGATGATGATTGCCAAAGGGCTGGCGCTTGTTATCTCGGGCACGAAGCCGGTGTACTTCACGGAGACGCCGGTATTTATGAAGATCTCACAGGGCTCACTGCTGGGAGCCATCATTCCCGGCTTCGATATTCCGAATGCCGTTCTTATTTTCTTCCTCGCCGCGATTATCGGGAGCCTTCTGCTCTCCAGAACGATTGTCGGCCGCTACAACTTCGCAATCGGCAGCAACGAAGAGGCGACGCGCCTCTCCGGCGTCAATGTGCGCAATTGGAAAATCGCCATCTATACGATTACCGGCCTATTCACAGGTATAGCCGGCATTCTAATGGCTTCGCGCCTCAATTCGGCGCAGCCGTCGCTCGGTATGGGCTACGAGCTGGAAGCAATCGCGGCGGTTGTCATCGGCGGCACATCGCTTAGCGGCGGGAAGGGCACGATCATCGGTACAGTCATCGGAGCATTAATTATGAGCGTCCTGACCAATGGCCTTCGCATTCTGTCCGTACCGCAGGAGTGGCAGACGGTCGTTGTCGGCTTCGTAATCTTGCTCGCTGTCTATGCGGATAATTTACGCCGGCGCAAAGCTTAACAGCAACAACCATTCAATAACCATTCATTCAAACAAAGGGGTAGTGAACAATGAAAAAAGGTTTGTTTATGTTGGTACTCGCGATTGTAATGGTCATTAGCGCATGCGGTTCGAACGGCAATGAGCCGGCGGCAACGACTGCGCCAAAGACGGATAACGGCGGCAAGGATGCGCAAGCGGAGAAAATGTACATCCCGATCGTATCCAAAGGCTTTCAGCATCAATTCTGGCAAGCGGTGAAGAACGGGGCGGAGAAGGCTGCTGCTGAACTGGGCGTAGAAATTACGTTCGAAGGACCGGAAACAGAGTCGCAGGTCGATAAGCAGCTGGAAATGCTGCAGGTCGCGCTGGATAAGAAACCGAGCGCAATCGGCTTCGCTGCCCTCGACAGCCAAGCTTCCATTCCGCTGCTGCAGAAAGCGAAGGATGCCGGTATTCCGATCATCGCTTTCGACTCGGGCGTGGACAGCGACATTCCTTCCAGTCTCGTCACGACGGACAACGTTGCCGCAGCGGGCATGGCTGCTGACAAGATGTCCGAGCTGATTGGCGGAGAAGGAGAAATAGCGGTTATCGTTCACGACCAAACGAGCCGCACAGGCATCGACCGCCGCGACGGCTTCGTGAACCGGATCAAGGAGAAATATCCGAACATCAAGATTGTCGATATTCAATACGGCGGCGGCGACCATCTGAAGTCGACCGACCTTGCCAAAGCGATTATGCAGGCGCATCCGAATCTGAAAGGGTTCTTCGGCGCTAACGAGGGATCGGCAATCGGTGTCATCAATGCGGTAACGGAAATGAAAGCGGAAGGAAAAATTACCGTTATTGGCTACGATTCCGGCAAAGCGCAAATCGACGCAATCAAGAGCGGTTTGATGGCTGGGGCAATTTCGCAGAATCCGGTCGGAATCGGCTATGAAACGGTCAAAGCAGCCGTGGCAGCGTCCAAAGGCGAGGCAGTGGCGGCGAAGATCGACAGCGGTTTCGTCTGGTTCGACAAGACGAATATCGATAGCGAGGAAGTTAGAGCCGTTATTTACGAATAACCCAGATAAGCAGAACTACAGTAAAGAAGCTGCAGATACGCGCCCGATGCGCGGTTCTGCAGCTTCTTTCGTGCTGTCCTTATTGAGCAGCTGTGCCTGCGTCTGCTGGAGCAGGCGTCGGCGTCGGCATTGTATTCGAGATCTTCGCTTTCTCGCGAATTTCAGTCAACCATGCTTGGGACAGGCCGCTTGCTTCTTGAGCGACAAGCGTCTTGCGAATTTCTTCTTTCTTCTCGTCGAGTGTAGGGTAAGTACCCAATTTCTCGTCGGTTTTCTTAATAATATGGAAGCCGAAGCTCGATTGAACAACGCCGCTCAGCTCGCCGACTTTTAGTGCGTAAGCTGCTTCGCCGAAGGCAGGGTCCATGTCAGCCTTCTTGAAGAAGTCAAGGTCGCCGCCGTTAGCTGCCGAAGCCGTATCCGTCGATTTTTCCTTGGCAATGGTAGCGAAATCCGCGCCGCCTTTCAACTGAGCAAGGATAGCATCAGCTTCTTCTTGCGTCGCAACTAAGATATGCGATGCGCGAATCGTTGTCGGCGTATCGGTGAACGTATCTTTGTTCGCTTCGAAGTATTGCGATACTTCTTCATCGGTTACGTCTGTTTTTGGTTCCAAAATTTTCGAAATCGTCAATTGGAACTTCGTATCGCGAGTCAAGCTTTCTTCCGTCATGCCGTATTGCGACAATACGGATTGGAATTCCTCAGGCGTGCCGAAGTTGGCTTTGATTTTCTCGATTTCGGCAGTAATCTCTGCGTCCGTCACACTTATGCCGGCTGCGTCCGCTTCCTGCTGAATAAGCTCTTCTGTGATCAGGTTGTCCAGCGTGGAAGGGCCGCCTGCTGCTACGAGCGCGTCATACAGCCTGCTCTGCGGGATATCTTGTCCATTGACGGTTGCAACAGCGCCGCCGCTGCTTCCGAATGGAGGCTTGATCAGAACGATGACGAGCGCAACAACCAATATGGCCGATACGATCATCCATCCTTTGCCGCCGCCAGCTTTTGGCGCTTCCGATACTTGGCCCGCTGCGTTCAGAGGTACAACTTCTGCAGCTGCTGCGGCTTGTTGTTCTGCATCAGCCTCATACGCTTCCTCTGCTTCTTTCCCCAGGTCGATGTCCTCTTGACCTTCGGCTTGCTCGAACAGCTCGTCCTGCTGTTCGTTCTCTTGCGTGATTTGCTCTTCCTTCGCAGCCGTTATTTTTTCTTCGTCTTTTTTGGACTGCGATTCATTGTTATTCATTGGATAAACTCCCTTCAATCTTCCTGTCATTTACCTACTATAACAAATCGTTTAGCAAAATACCTTAATCTAAAATAAAAATATTGCTTGCAACAATTGTCGTTTCGTATTAATTGTATAGTATGCATGACATGCTGTTGTCGAATTAACAGCTGTACGGGGGGATCAATTGTTCATACTGCGAGGGTATTATGACGGCTGGATTGTAACATTGTCATTTTTGATAGCGCTATTCGTAGCTTATTCCGCGCTTAATCTAACTTTAAAAATAACGAGTACCTCAGGGAAATCCCGATTGGGTTGGCTTGCCGCGGCTTCTTTCGTTATGGGCAGCGGCATTTGGGCGATGCATTTCGTCGGCATGCTTGCCTTCCATTTGGAGCTTCCCGTTCATTATGATGTCCGCGAGACTAGTATTTCCGTTTTTGCCAGTATTATCGGCTCATTTGCCGCATTTTATTTGACGATGACAAGGCACGCAACGAAGCAGCGGCTAGCGTTTGGCAGTCTCATCATGGGTGCGGGCATTGTTGCGATGCATTTCATAGGTATGTCTGCTATGCGCGCGCCAGCCACAACAATTACTTATAAGCCGCTTATATGGGCGGCGGCGGCTTTGTTTGCCGTCGTTGCTTCGTACGCTGCGCTATATATTTTCACAAAGTTTCGCCGAGACACGAACCGGGGCTGGCCGAAGTGGGGGGCATCCGCATTTATGGGATTGGCGGTTTGCGGGATGCACTATACAGGCATGAGCGCGGCTGAGTTCTGGTGCGGCGACGATGAGTTATTAATGAGGGCTTCGAATGTTGGAGTCGACCTCGTATTGCTTATTTCGATTACCCTTGTGATGCTGATGATTATGATGGTTACCTGGATTGCGCTTTACGTGGATCGGGCGCTGCTGGAGCGGATGGCGTTCAGCGATCCGCTTACGGGTTTGCATAATCGGCATGCGATGAATCATCATTTTGACCAAAAGCTCAGAGGTTCAGCTCAGAGTGCGGTGCTCTTCCTCGATCTCGATCAGTTCAAGCTCATTAATGATACGCTTGGCCATGACATAGGCGATCTTCTTATCCAAGAGGTGGCTTCTCGTCTGCAGAAGTTTCTTGGAGAGGGCAGATATGTGTTCAGGCTTGGGGGCGATGAGTTTCTGCTGTTGGTTAATGAGATGAAGCAAGAGGCGATAGAAACGATGGCGCTGCTTATATTAGAAGAAATACGAAAAGTATATGTTCTGGATGGCAACGAACTGTACATCACAGGCAGTATCGGTATCAGCTACGCGCCGCAGCACGGCAAGGACCGTTCGACCCTGCTGAAGGCAGCCGACACGGCGATGTACCAAGCTAAGCGTCTTGGCAAAAATCAATTCTGCTCCTTCAATATCGACTTGGAACAGAAGCTGATCCGCAGAATGGAGATTGAGAAGGGATTGCGAAGCGCGCTTGCTTCCGAGCAGCTCGCCTTGCATTACCAGCCGAAGTGGAATTCTGAACGCAATTGCCCGGTTGGCTTTGAGGCGCTTCTGCGGTGGAATCATCCGAAGTATGGTCTCATTGCGCCGAACGAGTTCATTCCGATTGCGGAGGAAACGGGCCTTATTGTCGGCATGACACGGTGGGTGCTGGAGCGGGCTTGTATCGATTGTAAAGAGTGGAATATGCGAACAGACAATAAACTGGGCGTATCCGTCAATCTGTCAATCAACGTATTCGAAAGCAAGAACTTAATGGACATGATTACGGCTGCCTTGCAGCGTGCGACACTTGCGCCGGAAATGCTTGAGCTGGAAATTACAGAATCGATCGTAATGAAGGATGCGCCCGATGTTATACGTCAGTTGCTCCCGCTTCAGGAGATGGGCGTGACGATCTCGATGGATAACTTCGGTTCGGGTTATTCGTTCCTTGGGGCGATTGATCAGATTCCGTTCCATACGCTTAAGATTGACAAGCATTATATGCAGGAGAGCGACTCTCCGTCTAAGCGTGCGATCGTCAATACAATCATCACGCTCGCGAATCAACTGAATTTGGAGCTGGTGGCGGAAGGAGTCGAAACGGAGCAGCAGCTCGATTTCTTGCGGGCGGCAGGATGCACAGTCATGCAGGGCTATTATTTCAAGAAGCCGATGCCCCGCGAGGAGCTTGATCACTGGCTGCTTGGCTTGAAGCAAGAGGCTGTGTAATCTTTTGTTTATCGAATACGACAGGGATGGTATGATAACCATATCTAGGTAAAATATGTTCGCAATTTGCTGAAAGCTATCGATTTGGAATGAAATGCGCCTTGCCACTTAATGGACGACGATTGAAGTGTAGGAGGTATCAGCTTGCGCAAAAATGCGGGGGTATTCGCAGGTCTCTTATTGTCGATGCTTGTACCTTGGCTTGGCTATATATGGCTGAGATCAACGGCTCTCGACAAATTATTTCAGGCGCCGAATGAGCATTTTTACATGGTTAGTCTCGTGTCCTTGTTTGCGCTGCTCCTAGCGGTTGCAGTTGGTATCGTCGCGATCAGGCAGAGAAACATCAAGATAAGCTTCCTTTCCTTATCCTATGTCTCGCTTGCAGCGTTATTCGTCTTGCATGGCATGTCTACACCAGGCTTTCTCTTGCATCATTCCACCATCGCCGGCAATGCCGCACAGCTGAGCGTTCTAATCGCAGTGATATGGCTATGGCTGTCCTCTTTGTCTGCAGATTTATTCATTATAAAATGGTTTGCTAAGTGGCAGCGCTGGTTGCTTCCTGTATGGGTTGTTGTTCTGGGAGCAATCTGCTTTGCGATATGGAATTATCCTGATCTGCTCCACGCTGCCCACTTGAAGGAGAACCCAATCAAATGGGTTGTCAGCGCATTCATTGTGGGGATGAATCTATGGACCATGTACCGCTATCTTCAAATCTACTTATCCTCGCGTTTTCCCTTACAGCTTGCTATTGTGTACAGCGCCGGTTGGATGATCATTGCGCAGCTCATTATCGTGACCGGTGAAACATGGAAGGCAAGCTGGTGGCTCTATCACTTCATGCTGCTCGCATCCGTCATCGTAATGGTAGGCGGTATTGTTAGACAATATATGAGCTCCAAGTCTATTACGTCGTCGGTGAAGCTGCTGTTTCGGGCAAATCCGAGAGATTGGATCAATACGCATATGTCGCCCAGCGTCAAAGAGTTAATTATGACAACAGAAGCGAAGGACTCCTATACAGCAGGTCATAACTATCGCGTTGCGCTCTACGCGCTCAAGCTTGCGGAAGAGCTTGGCCTATCAAGAATTGAGCTGCGAGCTATCGCGCAGGGCGGACTCGTTCATGATGTAGGCAAGCTTCGTATATCAGATCGCATCTTGAATAAGCCGGGTAAGCTGACGCCTGAGGAAAGGCTCGTTATCGAGCAGCATCCCGTCACAGGGTACGACTTATGCAGGCGCCTTGGCTTTATGCCCGAGGAGCTGGGTATTATTAGGTCTCATCATGAGAAATGGGACGGCAGCGGATATCCCGATCAATTGGCCGGCGACCTCATACCGCTGCTAGCTCGCGTAACTGCTGTTGCAGATGTATATGATGCGTTGACGTCCTCCAGGTCATACCGGAAGGCAATGTCCCATGAGGCGGCAATGAAAATCATTGAAGCGGAGAGCGGCATTCAGTTTGATCCAAAATGCGTGCAGGCATGGGTTAGACTCGTTGCCGAGCAACCTGAATTTTTCAAAGAAACGCTTCGCAATACGCCTCATCTGAAGCTTGATCGCAAGCTGGCGAAATAATAGATTACATACCGCAGGCCTATTTGACCTGCTTGGACGTGGAAGATATGCTATTCATGTAGGATCAATATTCCAATCATCCGGATGGAGGAATACAGAAAATGACTTATGTGCCAGCAAGTAACCGATATGAAAGTATGAAATACAACCGCGTAGGGCGGAGCGGTCTGAAGCTCCCTGCAATATCGCTGGGCCTATGGCATAACTTCGGCGGAGGCGATCGTTACGAGAATGGACGGGCGATGGTTCGCCGCGCATTCGACCTCGGCATAACGCACTTTGACCTGGCGAACAACTACGGACCGCCGCCGGGCTCGGCGGAAGAGACTTTCGGACAAATTCTGAAGCATGACCTGACTGCTTATCGCGATGAGCTCATTATATCGACGAAGGCCGGCTATCATATGTGGGAAGGCCCATACGGGGATTGGGGATCGCGCAAATACATGCTGTCGAGTCTCGATCAAAGTCTTAAGCGGATGAAGCTGGATTATGTGGATATTTTCTATTCACACCGTCCAGACCCGAATACGCCGCTCGAAGAAACAATGGGTGCGCTTGATCATGCGGTACGTCAAGGCAAAGCGTTGTATGTCGGCATCTCGAATTACAGCGCTGAGCAGACGGCCCGCGCTGCAGCCATATTGAAGGAACTCGGAACGCCTTGCCTCATCCACCAGCCGTCGTACTCCATGTTTAATCGCTGGATTGAGAGCGGCCTGCAGGATGTGCTTGATCAAGAAGGGATTGGCTCGATCGTGTTCTCGCCGCTTGCCGGCGGCGTATTAACGAATCGTTATTTGAACGGTGTTCCGTCAGATTCGCGCGCAGCTGGACCAAGCGTCTTTCTGAAGAGCGATCAAATTACGGAGAGCAAGCTGCAGAAGGTTAAGCTGCTAAATGAGATTGCTGGAGAGCGCGGTCAGACGTTGGCCCAAATGTCGCTCGCATGGGTGCTAAGAGGCGGAAGGGTTACGACTGCCTTAATCGGCGCTAGCCGTACTGAGCAGATCGATGATTGTGTAGCGACGCTTAATAGACTCGATTTCAGCGAGTCTGAGCTTGATCGTATCGAATCCATATTGGCTGCCGAATAGAAAGAAACATATGAAGCCGGGAGGCCTGTCTGATCAATTGGACAGCTTCTCGGTTTTTTTTGTGGCGTAGCTATTATCCTTTCATTTCTAAAACTCTTTATATAGTTCAATATCCTAATTAAAGGTATAATGAGTTTATGCATTTCTGGTCGTTATACATAAGCAGACGGGTTGAGAGGAGAAAGACACTTGAATAAAATGTCTTTACGGACCAAAGGGCTATGTTTAATCATTCTGATTTCATTATTTCCGCTGTTGTTGGCAGGGATAGGCAACTACTCCGCGGTAAAGCAGTCGATGATTGCATCAGCGTTCGAGAAGGCGAGCAGCCAACAGAGCTCTCAAGCGAATGACTTGGCTTCGTGGATGGCGATCCGCAAGGCCGAAGTACTGGTGATGAGTCGCACCGACGCCGTAAGGTTAGGCAAGGACGACACGCGTCTGCCCTATTTTGAACGCGAGCTGATTAGGAGTGGATTCGTTTATTACTCGATGGGTTATGCGGACAAGGATGGTCTTGTATTGCGTACAGATGGCGAGCGGCGGAATATTAATAACGAACCTTTCTTTCAGGACGCGATCAGAGGCAAGGTAGTTATTACCGATCCGTATACGCCTTCCTTCTCCGACCTGAAGCAATTAATGATTGTCGTACCGGTGTATGGTACGCAGAACGAAGTGCAAGGGGTTGTTTACGCATCGATCCTCTTCTCGGCTATCGATCATTTTCTGGAGAAGAAAAGCGACCAATCCGTTCTCTATTTGTATAACGACAATGGCAGCCTTATATATAATTCAATTTCTGGCGTTACCGAGAATGTATCGCTCTATGATAAAGGCGGAAGCTTAGAGTCTGTTGCGGATGAGCTTACCTCGTCTAATCAAGGTTATGTGCAAATAAGCGAGCAGGCAGAACAGTATGCGCTATTTTACACCAAGGTTGAGGAAACGCCATGGCGGCTTGCGCTTAAGGAGCCGGCGTCCAAGCTGGAGGCTATGCTCAGCCCTATCTTCTGGCGCATCTTCATGACGATTGCTGTATCGGAGGCTATTATTGCCATATCGTTCTACATGTATTTCGAACGTATTATTAAGCGGCTGGAGCACATTCTTGTCGTTACGGAGCAAGCCGCGAGCGGCAATTTCGAATCGAATCATTTGGCTGCAACGCCGAACGACGAGGTCGGCCAGTTAGCTCATTCGGTTAATGGCATGATGGAGCATCTGCAGGAGATGTTCGATCGTCTTGAGGCGATTATTAATCAAAATCAGTATTCGTTTATCGTGCTTGACGATCAATACCGCGTCACTTATCTCAACAAGACGGCAGAGGATATGCTCGGTTACAAGACAGAGGAGTTAATGGGCTGGGCTACGCCGTTGCTGTTCATGGATATGGAGGAGATCGAGAGAGAAGCCGCCAAGCTGACGGAACGGTTGGGACGAGAGGTACAGCCGGGGATGGAAGTATTCAAGGAGCTGCGGAATGAAAACTTCTCTTATGAAAGAGAGTGGACATTCATCAGCAAGGACGGCAAACGTATTCCGACTGTTCATAGCTCGAACGGCTTGCGCGACCGCAATGGCCGATTCTCTGGCGTTGTAGGGATGGTATCTAATATTACGGAGCGGAAGCAAGTGGAGAAGTCCCGCAATCGGCTGCTGGAAATCGTTGAATCAGCTAAGGACTTGATCGCTTCGGTTGATACGGAAGGCAACGTCATTTACTTGAATCGTGCAGGGAAGGAAGTACTCGGAATCGCCCTTGATGACGACACACCTGAACTAGTAGAAGAGCATGTTAAGCCAGCCATATACAAGGTATTGACGCGGGGTGCCGCGCTTGCCGCTGAATACGGCTTTTGGGAGGGCCGCACGCAATTGATAGGGAAAGACGGCGAGCCGCTTCATGTATCGATGGTCGTTGTCGCGCATCAGGATATTTCGACAGGGGAGAAATTCTTCTCCTGTATCGCCCGTGATATTTCGGAGCAGATACACGTGCAGGAGGAATTGATTCGGGCGACGGAGGAAGCGGAAGAGGCGAATCAATCGAAAAGCCGGTTTTTGGCGCTTATGAGCCATGAGATTCGAACCCCGCTTAACGGCATTGTCGGGCTCACCCATCTGATGAGGAAGACAGGGCTGTCTTCTTCGCAGAAGGATTATATGGACAAGATGCAGACGTCGTCGGAGACGCTGCTGCGCATCATTAATGATATTTTAGACTTCTCCAAAATTGAAGCCGGCAAAATCGAGGTTGAGCGGCTGCCCTTCCAGCCGGATGAGCTGTTTAGCCGACTGGCGGATCAGCTTAGCGTGTTCATGGGCGGCAAGGAGCAGTTCGAATTTATTATTGAGTCGTCAGAGCATATGCCGCAGACGGTTATTGGCGATGCGATGCGGCTTGAGCAAGCGCTGCTTAATTTATGCATTAACGCGATTAAGTTCACAAGCAAAGGCCGTGTGAAGCTTGAGGTCGAGCAGTTGCAATCGACGGGAGATACCGTGCAGCTCAGGTTTGCGATATCGGATACCGGTATCGGGATGTCGAGGGAGCAGCTCGATAAACTATTCATGCCCTTCACGCAAGCAGACGGATCTACAACGCGGAAGTTCGGGGGGACGGGACTGGGGCTGGTCATTTCGAAGACCTTCATCGAGTTGATGGGCGGCAAGCTGAAGGTAGAGAGTACGCCGGCAGTTGGCAGCCGATTCTACTTCACTTTGTCGTTCCCTATCATTCATCATTATGCGCAGAGCTCATGGCAGCTTAGCGCCGACATGGTCGAGCAGCCGGTATGGATTGTTGAGGATGACGCAGAGATGCTGGCGCATTGGAGCGGCATGATGGAGGCGTTCGGAATGGCGCCGGTAGCCTTCGATTCATGGAAAACGACGAAGGAAAGGCTTCTGCGGACGGGGGCTGGCGCGGTTCCTAAACTCATCATTCTCGATATGGAAATGCCGGATATGTATGGGGTAGAGACGTGGCTGGAGTTCCACCGTGTCGCAGAAGAAAGAGGTGTAAGAACCATTGCCATGACGACCTCTTACGGGCGGGATGAAATGCTGCAATTACCGGATTCGCAGCGTCCCGTTACCTTGCTTATCAAGCCGTTGACGCGCGAAAGCTTGCAGCGTGCGCTTAGCGGACTTGATGAGAAGCGCGATTCAGGCACGGAGCTATTGCCGTATGGCAGGGAAGTCGCTGCTGCAAGCGAGTCCGTAAGGGTGGGCAGGGCCAAAATATTGCTGGCCGAGGACAACAAAATCAATCAGCTCGTCGCCCTCGAAATATTGAAGGCCAGCGGTTATGAAGCGGGCTTGGCCGAGAATGGGCAGGAGGCGCTGAATAAGCTGGACGAAGAGCATTGGGATCTTGTTCTGATCGATATTCATATGCCGATCATGGATGGTTCCGAGGCGGTGCGGATTATACGCGAGCAGCCAAGATTCAATAAGCTTCCGATCATTGCGGTAACGGCCAATGCGCTTAGACAAGACCATGAGCAGTACTTAAAGCTGGGAATGAACGGGGTTGTGACGAAGCCGATTGATGCCGAGCGTCTGCAAAATGTGATTACGTATTGGCTGGCGCAGGCCGGCAAAGACAAGCTGCTGCCTCCCGGCATATGGGAAGAGGATTTGATTGAAGTAGAAAACAGCAGGAGCAAGCAGGAGAAGACCCAGCTGGTGCTGCCGCAAGTGAAAGGAATGGATGTACCGAGTGCCTTGGCCCGGGTGAACGGGAAGCTTTCGATCTTTGTTCATATGCTAGAGCAGTTTAGACGGGATTACCTATCGTTCTGTGACCAGTTGCGATTAATGGTATTGCAGGACGATCTATCCACCGCGAAGAGAATGGTTCATACGCTGAAGGGAGCGGCTGGTTATTTGTCGGCGGGGGAACTGTCAGCATCCGCAGCGGAGGTTGATCGCATTCTGAAGGAAGGGCAGCCCGATCCGGGGGAATTACATGCTTCCATTGCCATACTAAATAGGCATCTTACAACACTTTTGGGAGAGCTTCAAGACGTTCCGGCGCTCTTCGACAGTAAAGCCTAACATTTTTCTAACAAGTTATTGTCCAGATATAATTGGTATTGTATAGTAGAGTTACAAAATATATTCGACAGAAATCTTCAATCCTGAAAAAGGGTGACGACATGTATAAAGTTCTAGTTATTGAAGATGATGTCATGATGAGTGATATGCTGTCTATGTATTTGTCGGAGGAAGGCTACTCCGTTGCGCAGGCGTATCGCGCTGACGATGGGATTAAGCTGGCAGCAGAGTTCGACCCTGATCTTGTGCTGCTCGATCTTATGCTCCCCGACCTAGACGGTATGGAAGTGTGCGCTGTTATTCGCAAACGGTCAAATGTGCCTATTATGATCCTATCGATGAAGAGCGAGGTGTCTGAGCGTGTACAGGCGCTCAAGGCGGGGGCTGACGACTATATGTGCAAGCCCTTCAGCATGCACGAAATGACGGCAAGGGTGGAAGCGTTAATCAGGCGTTCACAGACGACGATATCCGAGACTGTGATGCAGGTAGCTGCGACGAGGGAGATTGCCCACGAGCTTGATCCCATTCAATTGGATTTTGAGAGAAGACTGCTGCTCGTGCGGGGGCAATTGGTGGAGACGACTTTTTCCGAATATGAACTGATGAAGCTGTTTTTGGCTTATCCAGGCAAAGTGTTCAGCAGGGAAGAACTGATTAACACGATTCGCGGTTTTGACTCCTTCGTTACCGATCGCGCTATAGACGTACACATTGTCAATCTTCGGAAGAAGATTGAGCAGAACCCGAAGGAGCCTCGTCTCATTCGAACCGTATGGGGATTTGGTTACAAATACACGGCAGATCACTCGAACATAGGCAAGGAATAAGTTCCATCTTCTACTAATCACCGAAACTTAACTAGCAAAGAAACCATTTCGCGATTCAAGCGGGTGGTTTCTTTTTTTATATAGACCTATTGGAATAAGTCGTTAGGCCTACTGCGATGTTTATTAAAATATCTAACAAAACTCTAAACCCTTCCCATAAATTTCCCTAATAGTTATATGGCAAGATTGCTTTAACGAAAAAAATGTTGAGGCGGTGATACAGGATGGAGGCATTAACCGGCTTATCCGGACGCAAGGAAGCATTTGCACAACTGGAATCAGCTGTACATCTTGCGCGCGTGGCAGACAATAGATTGCTTATTGCACTTGTCGATCTGGATCGGTTTTATCGGTTAAATGAAACAAGAGGACATGAATTTGGCGACGATGTGCTTGGGATCGTCGGGAATCGGCTGTTAGAAACGGGAATTGCTCCTACAAGCGTATGCAGAATCGGAGGTAATACGTACATGGTAGCCATGCAACTTGAACAAGGTACGGATACTTGTCTGCATGCAGTGGAGGCAATAAAACACGCGGTCGAACTCCCGATCGAGGAAAAGGGGACAGAATTATATTTGACCTCCAGCATAGGCGCTTCCATATTTCCGGAGGACGGGCTAACGAGCGAACAACTCGTATGCCGGGCAGAATCCGCACTCCATCAGTCGAAGAATGAAGGCGGCAATCGCACGCAATTTTACAACTCGGAAAATACAGATAGATTGCAACGCAGAATTGACATTGAGGCGTCGCTCAGACCGGCATTGTATATGAGACAGTTTTACATGGCCTATCAGCCTATCTTCCGTCTAGAGGACGGCAAGATGAGAGGCTTCGAGACGCTTATTCGCTGGAAGCATCCCGAGCTTGGTGCGATTAGCCCGGCGGAGTTTATCCCGATTGCCGAACATAACGGACTTATTGTGCCGATTGGCGAATGGGTGCTGCGTGAAGCGTGCAAGAGACTCGCCGGTATGCACAAATACGGATTGGGGCCGCTTATCATGTCTGTGAATATATCGCCGGTGCAGCTTCAAGATCCAACGTTTCCGCGGACTGTGCTTCATATTCTTGACGAATACAAGATCCAATGCAGCTCGATTGAGCTGGAAATTACGGAGAACGTGACGCTGAAGCATTCCGATACAGTGCTGTCCTCCTTAAGCAAGCTGCGCGGCGCAGGCGTGCGTATCTCGCTTGATGACTTCGGAACGGGTTATTCCTCCCTCAGCAATCTCAAACAGCTTCCGATTCACTGCTTGAAAATCGATAAATCGTTCATTAAAGCGATCGATCTGCCAAGCGCGGAGAAATTGATCGTAGAGTCTCTGATTGAGCTTGTTCATAAGCTTGGCCTTGAGGTTATAGCCGAAGGCGTCGAATACAGAGAGCAATACGATTTGCTTAAGTCTTGGGGCTGCGACTACGTTCAGGGATTCCTGTTCGGCAAGCCTATGGAGCCTGAGCAGCTCGATCTATCGATGATCAAGACAAATGACAAAAAGGATCTATCATTTGACGAGGGAGATGTTCATGTTGAAACAGGGGTTGTCAGATAAGACAAAAGGTTTTATGAGGGGGAGATTTCCAATTAGGGGCAAGCTCATGATGTTATGCTTGTCTTTGCTTCTCGTTCCAAGCGTTATCGTATCGGTATTAAGCTATCAGTCGGCCACCTCGGCCTTGAACGACAATGGCGAGGTCATTCTTAAAAATAATGTCAAAAGCACGATACAGTTGATCGCCATGCTGGACGCGCAAGTCAAGGCTGGCGTAGTCGAGAAGGCGGGCGCCGAAGAATTCGTCCGCATGACGATGCTGGGGCCAAAGGGCGAGGATGGCAAACGGCCAATTAATAAAGCGATTGATCTAGGCGAAAGCGGCTACCCGTTCATTATCGATGACAATGGCCTGACGCTGGCGCATCCTTCGATGGAAGGCACGAGTCTTGACGGACTTGAGAACAACAAAGGCGAGCTCGTCCTTGATACCGTGAACCATCTGCCGGTTACCGACGCCTTCGTTACGACGGCGAAATCCGGCGGTGGTTTCGTATATTACGATTGGCAATTGCCGGGACAGACGGATAAGTACGCATCCAAGGTTACATACATAGAGAAAGATCCGAACTGGGGCTGGAATATCGCGGCCGGCACCTATATGCAAGATTTCAACAGCGGTGCAAGCAAGATCATTAAGGTAACGATTATTACGCTCATCATTACGAGCCTTCTAGGGGTAGTGGCGGCCAGCTTGTTTACGATTAGGTTGACGAAGCCGATCAAGCAAGTGTCACAGCGCGCGTCTGAAGTCGCGAAGGGCAACTTGAAATTAGAGCCTATCGTTTGCAAGAGCGGAGATGAGCTTGAAGCTCTCGCGGGCAGCTTTAATGAAATGGTCGTACAGCTGAAGGGCCTAGTATTCGAGGTTGGCCGAAGCGTCGATCAGGTTGCGGCGTCGTCGGAAGAGCTGATGGCAAGCGGTGAGCAGACGAGTCAAGCAAGCGAACATATTGCTCATACGGTTCAGGTAGTTGCCGAGGGCGCTGAGAAGCAGTCGGCAAGCGCCGAGGAAAGCTATCAAGTCATTCACGATATGTCGGCTAGCATTCAGCAGATCGCATCCAGTACAGAACAAGCTTCCCATGCAGCCAAATACACGTCGGAGCGTGCGACTGCGGGCAACGATACGCTGGAGCAGGCGGTTACACAGATGGAGTCGATTCAACAGTCCTTCAACAGCCTTGCTGTGGCGGTGCGCGGATTAGGTGCGAGGTCGCATGAAATAGGCAGAATGGTTCAGGTAATAACCGATATATCCGCTCAGACGAATCTTCTGGCGCTTAATGCTTCCATTGAGGCGGCTAGAGCGGGCGAGCATGGCAAAGGCTTTGCCGTTGTGGCGGGCGAGGTAAGGAAGCTGGCTGAACAGACGAAAGTGTCCAGCGGTCAAATCGCGACTGTTATTCATGCGATTGGCATTGAAACGGAGCAAGTTGTCAAAGCGATGGATGAGGCTGGCGAAGTAGTAACGCACGGTATCGTCGTTGTCGAAAATGCCGGCGAGATGTTCGATTCAATCCGCGTAGAGGTACTTCAGGTAGCTCAGCAGATTGATGAGGTTTCTGTAGCGGCTGGAAGTATTGCGGCCGGGACGGAGCAGGTGATGCAATCCATTAAAGAGGTTGCAAGAGTCGCAGTAGAAGGCGCATCCGGTTCCCAGTCGGTAGCAGCGGCAGCGCAGGAGCAGACGGCTTCGATGGAAGAGATCGCGGCTGCCTCAACGATGCTGGCGAGAATGGCCGAGGATTTGCAGCTCCAAATCAATCGATTCCAAGTGTAGTTTCAATAGAGCTGTCCAGCGGGCGCTTGCTTGCCTGCTTGGACGGCTCTTTGCGTTCCTGGGCAAATACGCGGCAGCCCCATATGAGCTTACGGGGATCGTCGTGCTGGGCTGAACGCAAAGAAACCGCCTTGGCGTCGGCGGCTTTCGCGGATTCGGCATTATATGAAAGAGAAATGATGACATGAAATGCGTTTAATTATAAACGGTATAAAGGATTGCGTAAAAGTTAAGATACTTCCAAATAAAGCTTTGTGCCGTCCGTGTATTGGAAGATCGCGACATCGCGTACCATTTCGACGGATTTGATTCTTCTCCACTTTTTGCGGAAGTCGAAATCGAGCTCCATCTGGTGTAATTTATGGTTGAGAAGTTCTACCAATGCTGATTGTTCGTTAGGGTAATAGACGGGAACAGAACGTTTTTTGAAGTTAATGATTCGCATCATAACCTCGAACACCTCCGATCATTTTTTCCCATTCTAACGTACAATTTTTAGCGCCTTATGAATCTGCCGTGAGGATTTTGTTTACTTTGCTCATACTTTCCTAATACATTTACGAGCTGGAAAAGCTGCTATATTTTTTCTTATAATAGCCATGCCCGTAATGGCGCTGACTTGGCGGCGGATAGTGCGGCGGACGGTTGTGCCCTCTTCTATAGTCACTGCTGCTGTAGTGGCGATGCCTATGGTTTTTTCGGCCGATGAGGGAGTAAAACAAACGCTTTAGTAAATGTCTAATCATCGTTATGACCTCCTGTTCATGCATTTGAAAAGTAGTACGGCGGGGCTGCTCCGAAGTTTCTTGCGAATGGAGGTTTTCTCCTCGACAACAAAAAATAGGCGATGTAAGCTGAGCTTACGGCATATATATAGGCTAACGCACTTGCTTGCGAAGTAGGTTTGCATTCGCAAACCTTAGCATACGCTTACGAAGTAAGTTTGCTACGCAAACTTAAGCACACGCTTACGAAGTAAGTTTGCTACGCAAACTTTTGAGGAGGGAGTCACCATGCTGCATTCAATCGCTCACAAATGGAGGGAGATACTGAATCATTGGCGAGATTATCCGCTCCGCGAAGGGAAGAAGTGGAATGGACGCTATAGAATCGAACGGTTCCTCGGAATGGGAAGCTACGGTCAGGCGTACGCCTGCCTTGATTTGCAGAGCGGTCAGTCCGTACTGCTGAAGCGCAGCAAGCCGAGCAAAGGTGAGCTGGGCAGAAGGCTGCTGGAGCGGGAAAGTTTTATTTTGCAGGAGCTGCTGCATCCCCAAATTCCGCGTTGGTACGGCTACGAGAGAATGGCGGGTGAAGACGGCCTCATTATGGAGCTCATTGACGGCAGTTGCTTGGAGGATGAGTTGCAGGAGCACGGCCGCACCTATACTGCGCTTGAGGCGTTGTTCGTATTGCAAAATCTGCTTCAGCCGCTTAAAGAGCTGCATCGAATGGGATTCGTGCATCGCGACGTCCGTGTACCGAATGTGCTGTATATGCAAAGCGTCATGTATTTGATCGACTACGGCTTAGCCTGCCGTATCGGAGAAGAGCTTCCCTTGGAGCTGCGAGAACAGCTTAAGGAGATACCGGCGGGAGATAAGGCGGCGTCTGGCAGTTGGGCGGCGATGAAGCGGCGAATGCGTGAGCCGAACCCGACGAGCGACCTGTACGGTCTCGGTCACCTGTTCCTCTTCTTGATGTACGCCGGCTTCGAGGCGGCGGACGATCTCGAGGACCGCGGCTGGGAGGAGGAGCTGGCGCTTCCTTGGCAAGTCATAGCCTTCATTCGCAAGCTGCTTACGGCAGGAGAGGACGGCTATCTATCCGCGGAGCAGTGTGAACAGGAACTTGAGCAGCTCATTGCAGCGCTCAGAGGGCCAAGCAACGTCATCCGGAAGTTAACAAGTAGTAGGCGGCGGTAAGCAGCAGAAGGTGGAGCGGGTAGAAGCTCCGCCAAACGATACGCGGTATATTGATCCGATCCGCGGCTCGAACGAAGTCGGGCAAGTAGACGAGCAGCATCGTCGAAGCGAGACTGAATAGTTGAATGTACCAGCCCTTATAAAATACGAATATCGCATTTAGCGCAAAATGCCAAGCTATCATCCAATATGGAGACGAGTAGCGATATAGGAGCACTAGTAATAGGCAATAAGCGCCATAGCTGAAGGGTAATAGCTCAACGAGCAGGACGGCTGCAGCAATGACGGCAATCTGCGCAGGCAGCTTTCCCTTCCATCGATCCATGAGCATGAGCAGCAGCAGGCCGATGAATAACGTGCCGACCGTATTGACTTCCGCTTGCTTAAACAGCATCATATACGGAATTTGAGAGAGTAGAGCGATAAGTCCGGTACGCTGCAAATAACGATTAACGCTGCGGGTGCGGAAGTAGCCAAGCACAAGCGCATAGGCATAGAAGGGCAACGCAAGTCTGCCTAACATCCGCCACTTGGAGTCATCCGGAAACCAGACGATGCCGATATGATCGATTAACATGGTCAGCATAGCTAAAAATTGCATGGGAACCACCTTTAAACATAAGGTTTTTCCCAGTATAGCATAACCTTGATCGGAATAGAGGGGTTAGAAAAGCCCCCAGCTTCGGCAGTTGGAAGCGGGAGGCTGCGAATCCTATGGAATCTGATCAACGAGCGGACAAGGCTCACAGCCCGGCGTTTTTCTGCAGCCGTCTAGCAATTTCACGAAAGTCCTCGGCTGAGATACCTGGCGCGAATTCTTCCGGGATGGGTGCTAGATCAGGCATAGGCGCACCTTGCGGGGCTCCTTGTATGACTTCGAGCTGGGCACCGGTTTGCGGGTTCTGTCCGTTCCATATAAGCACAATATCTTTGTAATCGTTCGGGCTGAACGTATACAGTTTGTTGCCAAGCCCCATCGCCTCGAACTTCCGTGCCGCATCGAAGGCGTTATTGCTGAGATCGGGGATCGGAATGAGCTTCTTCACATCCACGCCTGTCGCAATCTCCAGCGCCTTCGCATAGGCAAGCACATGGACCCCGCCTCGTACGAGCAAATATCCGATCATTTCCCTTGCTGTCGGGTGATCGGTCATTTCGTATACACGCATCTTATGCGTCCTGGCACCGCATTCCAGGAAGAAGTTATGCAGCAGGTCCAGCACAAGATTGCCGCTGCTGAACACATTGTCGCCAGTCCATGCTCTGCCCATGGAGTCCCCGGCTAGGGATGTCTGCGCCGTAGCAATGAAGTGATACGTATTGCGCTTATTCACGCCTTCTCTCAGCGGCGTAGAGTCCGGCGGACCGGGCTGGGTGGAGCCGGTCAGCACCATATTAATAGCCGTTGATACAAGCTCGACGTGTCCGAACTCTTCCGCCGTTATACTGGAGACGAGATCGTAGAACGGTTTAAGCCGTTTGCGGTCACGGAAGTTGAATGATTGATACATGTAGTTGTTCAGCGTCGACATTTCGCCGAATTTGCCCCCGAGCAGCTCTTGTACGGCTGCCGCCGCATTGGCGTCTGCGTAGGGGGAGGGAGGCAGCTCGATTTGAAGCTTATTGATCCTCTCGAACAAGGCAGCGCACACCTCTTTCCGTTGCGTATTCCTTCTTTGTCATGTGTATGACCGCAGTCGTCGTCGTAGACCTGCAATCTGACAAAATAGGACACGCATTGTCGAATGGCAGCGAGTGAGGGTGTGCAGTCTAGCTATTTCAAAGCGATGACGAGCAGGTCGAATAGGAGCAGCGGAAGGACGGCATTGTACGGATCGTGGAACACGCGAGGATCGCGCATCGTGCACTGCAAATGGACGAAGCACGAGTCAACATGTACAATGACGCCCTCGTAGCAGCGGCCATCGGACATTTTGACACAGACGTATTTATGCATATGACTGCCGCACAGGCGCATCACCTTGTCTCGAATGTCGCTAACCGTCGCGGTATGCGCCTTATCGGCTTTATAGACGATTGTATTGCTTGCCGCCGCTTGCTGTTTTTTGTCGGACAAGGAAATACCTCCATTCGAATGGATTTGTCATATAAGTATGCGGCAGACCGGCATGTCATGCAGACAGGAGGCGAAGGCTCGGACGAAAAATCGACACAATATAGGAAGCAAAATCCAGCCGTAAATCTATTGACTTTTTTAAAAAAAATTATTATTCTAATAAAAGTCTTTCTTGAAATTGAAAAACAAATGATTTGCTGATGTAGCTCAGGGGTAGAGCAACGCACTCGTAATGCGTAGGCCGGGGGTTCAATTCCCTTCATCAGCATACCTCTTAGTGCGAAGGAGTCTTCTGCGATTAACGCAGGGGGCTTTTTTTATTTTCCGGCGGATGCCGTTCGATTAGACTATTTTTTGATCAGATCGCCAAGGAATCCGAGAAGTTCGGTCATGAAATTGAAAAACGATCCAAGCCAGTTCCCGCGCCTTCTTCTTGCTCTTCTTGCCATATGTATCCTCCTTCTATATATAGTTTTTCTAATGACGACAGTCACGGCCGCCGCTTCGGGCGCATACCCTATTACAGCAAAAATGAGCTGGGATAAACGATTTCCTGAGCAGCGAGGAGTGACAATATGCCGCGCATACCGAATTTCCCTCCGGCATTGTTGGAGGAGCATCGCATATGGCATCATACGAACCATTTGGCGCCCGGTTCCATGCCGCCGCCAGGTTACGGGGAACGATTTCTGCGATTTCACCGCGACTATATTAATCGGGTTGCCGGCTGGTATGCCAGCCAGGGCTACGATTCGAGAGCGATTGCCGGATGGAACGGGGTTCCTGACGCCATTAGGCGTGCCCCATGCTACGATGCGGCAGCTGAGCAGCGCGTTACCAATCAGCCGCAATCGTTTCGATCGGCCGATGAGCTGGGCAGCTTTATCGAGATGAACCTGCACGGTTGCCTGCATCCGATGGCAGCGCAGCTGTGGAACAATCCGGAGCTGAACGACTTCGATCTGGCTCCGCGCAATACAGAGTTTTATAATATTCATTATTTGATTGACGGATGGTTTCAGAACTGGGAGCGGGCATGGGGAATGCGCGATTCGGACTCGAATCGCGCAGAAGAGAAAAAAGCTCGCTCTACGTGCAACTGCGGAGCGAGCGGAGGACGTTCGTATAATAAGAAAGCTCGCGCGGAACGAACTGATCTGCTTTCACTACAACATGGGAAGCCAGCAGCGGACCGCCGTTCGGTGGCAGCGCCACGCCAGTCACCGGCAGCTCTGTCAGCGAGCCCTCGAACAAAGCAAGCAGCATCTCCAGGTCGGCCTCATACACCCCGGCCACTTCTTCGGGCTGCAGCCGAAGTTCGCTCAGAGGCGTCACGCACACGAGCCCGAATACATCGCTGACCTCACGGTCGATGAATGGGACACCGTTCACGATGCCCTCGCATTGCTCGCGCACCTGACCGAGCGGGATGAGCTGCTCTAGAGGAGCTTGAACGCCAAGCTCCTCATCCAGCTCGCGCACCGCTTCCGCGAGCGTCTCTCCTGCCGACAAATGACCGGCTGCCGTTATATCGTAGCAGCTTGGATTCGTATCCTTCGTCGCTTGCCGAAGCTGGAAGCGGACGAAGCGGCTGTCGCCTTCGCGGCGCGTTAGCCAGCAATGGATCGAGCGATGCCAATAACCTTTCGCATGCGTTTCGGACCGCGTTGCGGTGCCGAGCGGATTCATCTCTTCGTCATAGATGTCGAACAGCTCATCAGCCATGCTGTACAGCCTCCAGCTGCGAAGTGCAATGCTTGCAGCGGGTAGCCTTAATCGGAACCATGGACAAGCAGTACGGGCACTCCTTCTCCGTTGGCGCAGCAGGCGCTTCATCCTTTTTCTTCTCCGTACGCCGTAGAACATTAATGACCTTAACCAGCATGAAAATACAGAATGCAACGATTAGGAAGTCGATAAGTACGTTGATGAATTGCCCGTAGGCGATGACAGGGGCCACGAAAGTGTCATCGGCATCTTTAAGATGTTTGATCTGTGTCTGCGTGTAAAGCGGGATTGTCAAATCCTTGAAGTCAACTCCGCCAAGTATTCTCCCAATCGGCGGCATAATGACGTCGTTGACAAGCGACGTAACGATTTTGCCGAACGCTCCCCCTATGATAACACCGACAGCTAGGTCGATAACGTTGCCGCGCATGGCGAACTCTTTGAACTCTTTGACGATTTTCACGTAAGCTTCCTCCTGCTCTTATTTAACTATAGTTTGCCCTGAATCTAGCAAATGTATTCTATCATTCTAGCGAAAATGTCCGAAAGTGAAAAGTGTCGGGAGGACCGTATCACTAAATATGGCGGCCGCTGATCTTCGAAGTGCTCACATGGATGTTTTTATAATATAATTTACATCAACGGGGTGAAGGAACTGAAACCTGTTCCTGAGGACGCGCGTATAAATCCTCACCATACACATTAGAAGCACCTTGAATGAAAATTGGAAAGCTAATTTATAGGAGGATGTTCACATGTTCAATCGTTTTCTAGCCAGCATCGGGATTGGGAACGCAACGATCGATACGGTACTGGAGAAGCCGCGCTATATGCCGGGCGAGGAGGTTCGCGGTGTCGTCCGTATACGCGGAGGCAATGTGGAGCAACAGATCGAGACGATTCATCTGTCCGTGATGACACAATATGTTCGCGAGAGCAATGACCAGAAGTACAATCAGAATGCCGAAGTCGGCCGTTATCATGTTAGCGCGCCTTTCTTGCTGAAGGCAGGAGAGAATCGCGAGGTTCCTTTCTCGTTCAACCTTCCGCATCAAACCCCGCTTACATTCGCGCGTACGCCGGTATGGGTGAAAACGGAGCTTGATGTGCGCGGAGGCGTTGATCCTGGCGACAACGACAAGATCGAGGTTGTGCCGACGCCGCAGATGAATACCGTGCTTGAAGCGATGAACCGCCTCGGCTTCCAGTTGCGCAAAGCGGACTGTGAATACGCATCCCGTCTCGGCGGCAAGATGCCGTTCGTTCAGGAGATCGAATTCGTGCCTACGACCCAATTCCGCGGACAGCTGGATGAGGTTGAAGTGATGTTCTTCCCGTCGGATCGCGAGCTCGAGATCGTGCTCCAGATCGACCGCCGCGCGCGCGGGCTTGCAAGCATGTTCGCGGAAGCGATGAATCTGGACGAATCATTCGTGCGAGTCAAATATACGAATGAGCAGTTGAATCAAGGAGCAGCGAGCGTGTCGCATCAGCTCGCTGACATTATTGCTCGTTTCGCCCGTTAATAGCGATCAGAGACCGCAGCCGCAGCCTGGAAGACGTTCCGCTTGGAGCGCCTTCCGGGCTATTTTCATATTCGCCTCGTTTGCGGATTAGGCTTGTGTCATTTGCTGCGGACAAACGGTATAATTCATCATAGTAGAGCAATAAGGGAGGAGAACCAATTGGCCGAACCGTTAAAAGCGTTATACGACGGATTATTTATTGAACAATTCGCCGCTAAGGTGAAGGAGGCGTGGCAGCCTTTCGATGAGCGCTCCTTCGCGGAACGGGTGCGGGGCGGAGAGTGGGAGCGTCTCGAGCTGAAGGCGCGGGCAAGAGCGATCACGCTGGCGCTTGGCGAAGAGCTGCCGAGCAAGTATGAAGAAGCGATAGCCGTATTGTTCCAAATCGATGAGCAATGCTCGGGCTTGCCGTATATTTTCTTCCCTGATTTCGTAGAGGTGTATGGACTCCAGCTGCCGGATTGGGAGCTGTCGTTCGCGGCGCTCGCAAGATTCACGCAGCGTTCGACCGCGGAGTTCGCCATACGGACATTCATTCTGACCGATCAAGAGCGCACGCTTGCCCAAATGCACGCGTGGGCTGACGATTCGAATGAGCACCTAAGAAGGCTGGCAAGCGAAGGTATAAGACCGCGTCTGCCATGGGCGCAGGCGCTTCCGCTGTTCAAGCGCGATCCATCGCCGATCCTGCCGATTCTGGAGAAGCTGAAGCAGGATCCGTCGCTGTATGTGCGCAAAAGCGTGGCCAATAACCTGAACGATATCGCCAAGGACCATCCGGAGCTAGTTATAGAGCTGGCGGAGAGATGGCATGGAGAGCATGAATGGACGGACTGGATCGTCAGACATGGCTGCCGCACGTTGATCAAGCGAGCAGAGCCGCGCGTCATGCATCTGTTCGGCTACTCGGCTGCCGCAGACGAAGAGGCGCTTTTCACATCGGCGACGCTTAGCGTAGAGCCGTCCGAAGTGGCGATCGGCGGGGAAGTGGAGCTGAGCTACAAGGTGCAGCTTCGCGATACCGCGCGGACGAAGGTGCGGATAGAGTACGGAATCGACTTCGTGAAGTCGGGCGGAAAGACGTCTCAGAAAAGGTTTCTGTTGTCGGACAAGGAATACGCTGGCGGAGCTGTCGCTTCAGGGACGAGGACGCATCGATTCGCCGATCTGACGACGCGAAAGCATTATGAGGGCGTTCATCGGTTAACCTTATGGGTGAACGGCGTTCAGGCAGCGAGCGGCGAGCTGCTCGTGAAAGGGGAAATATAGTGGTGACTATTGGAGGAAGAGTGCTTAAGACGGGCATGGCCGTCGCGCTCTCGATCTACTTAAGCAGCCTCTTTGGCTTTGTGACGCCGCTTATTGCCGCCGTGGCAGCGATCTTCACGATTCAACCGTCGATCTATCGCTCCTGGCAGCGAGTGGCGGATCAATTGCAGACGAACCTGCTTGGCGCGCTAATCGCGCTTGCGGCCGTCAGATTGTTCGGCCATACGCCGATTGCGGTTGGGCTTGTCAGCATCGTCGTCATCCTCATCAGTATTAGGCTCAAAATGGAAAGTACGATCAGCCTGACGCTTGTCACCGTCGTGGCGATCATGGAGGCGACCGGACAAGGCTGGGATGTGGCGATCGATCGTTTCCTTATGGTACTTACCGGCATCGGAGCCTCCTTTGCGGTGAACGTGCTCGTCTTCCCGCCGCGACCGAAGCGCCAGTTCAATGAGCAGGTAAGTCAGGCCTATACGCAGTTATCGTTGCTGCTGCGCACGGCCATATCGAACGAGATGAAGGAGCAGGTGTTCCGCCAAGAGAAGGACAAGCTGCATGGGACGCTGCGCAAGCTGGAAGAGCGCTATCTTGTCTTCGAAGAGGAGCGCAAAATATTAGCTCGCACGAAAACCAGCCACGCCCGCAAGCTGCTCGTATCCAAACAGATGATTAAGACGCTGCAGAAGGGCGCGGATCTGCTTGATGTGGTCGAGGAGCACTATTTTGCTTCGCCGAGCGCGAATGAATGGGCTGCCCGGTTCGATCGTCAGATAGAGGATATGACCAAATACCATGAGCACATCTTATTGAAGCATGAGGAGAAGATAAAGCCGAATGCGCAGATTGAACCGGAAGAGGAGCGCGAAGGACGCCTAGTGAAGGACCTGACCGCATATATAATGGATGATCCGGATGAGAACAAGCGCCTCGTTTTTGTCGCTTCCGCGTTGTTCGAATACGCTTATCACCTTCGCCGATTGGAGAAGCTGATCGATCAGGTGCAGCAGCGTACGGTTTCAGCGGAGGAGAAGGAAGGCTAAAGCTCAGAAAAAACGAAGCAGGCTTCAGGCGTCTTAATGACGTGCTAAAGCCTGCTTCTTCTAGTTATTCTTCATCCGTCTTATTGCTGCCTTCATGACGACGCGGATGCTGCATATGAGCTTCTATGTCGTCGTCATCATCATGCGGTACCAGCCTAGGATCGGTCTTGCCTTGATGATGATTGCTAAAGTCAAGCTCAACCAGCTCCCACTCGGTCGTTCCAAGCATCTCGTCGGCGGGAAATACGTCGCCGCGCTTCATCTTCTCTTCGCGGCCCCATTCGTTCTTATAGACGCCGTCTACTTCGACCGGTTCGCCAGAGAGCGGATCCATTGCATTATGCTTCTCATTGTCGCTCATTGCCTCATACCTACCTTCCTATGATCAAAGTCCGTGCTTCGGCACTGCGGCGCGGTCGGCGGTCGATTGCTGTTCACTTGCAGCTTGCTTGCTGGCGAGATGGCGATCCGCTTTCGATTGCGCTTTGCTTGCAGCCAGTTGCTGATTGGACGGTTGTGTACCGGACATGGCGGTATCCTCCCTTCGACAGAAGATCATCAACAGTTTGCCACAAAAGGAGGAATTGTATGAGTGCAGTAAGGAAGGCTTAGAGCAAGCGGAGATCGCAGGAGGGACAGTGGACGTCGTTCTGAGTGACGGTCTCACCGCAAGCTGGGCAAGGCTCCGAGAAGGAAGCCGCGGGTTTCGCGAGAGGTGACAGTGATGAAGATGCGGAAGGCGAGGCGTCGCTCGGCGGGGCAGCTCGAAGATGAGCGGGCGTGCCGAATAACGTCTCGACCATCTCGCGTATTTCGGCATGCTTGTCCTCGCCGCTGGAAGCGATGCGTATGAAGAAGATCATCCCCGCAAGCAACAGGAACGCCACCAGCAGGACGATTGCCGTGGCGCCGAAGCCGAACCAGGAGAACAGAAGCTGCGTATGCAGTACCGCTGCTGCCAAGGTTGTCATTTTCGTTCACCTCAACTCATCAGTTAACTTGATAACGCGACTCCAACTTTTTGCCGCCGAACCACATAACGAGAACGGCCGTAATCGTAACGAATATGCGCCAAGGCTCATCGATTAGATTGCCGATATCGAAGCTAATTAGCGATATGCTGAAGATCATGACCGCTTTGCCGAGCAGCGTTGCGAGCATGAACGTCTTGAACGGCACATTGCTTATACCGGATACGACGGTAATGATAATGGAGGGCGTGAATGGGAAGCAAGCTAGCAGGAACAGCGGTGTGAAACCGCGATGTTCGACCCAAGTGAAGAAGCGCTCCGACTTCGGGAAGCGGCGCATGACCCAGCCTTTGAATCGTCTTCCGAGCTTGCGGCTAATCCAGAATACGCATAAAGCACCTGCCGCCGCGCCGATCCAGGAGAATAAGAAGCCGAAGCCAAGACCGTAAATATTGGCATTGGCGGCTACGATGACGATCAGCGGCAAGAAGGGCAGGAAGGACTCGAGCAACGGCAAGAGCAATCCGGGTAAGGGCCCCAGCTGAGAGTAGCTCTCCAGCGTTCGTTGAATTTGATCCAAATCCATATGTTTCAAATAATGCAGCCATTCCTGCCATTCATTCATAAGTTAACTCCGATCTACTTGTTTGTAGCAGTCCCGCCCGCCCGAAGACCATGGAACGGAAACCATAGGTAAAAGAGGCCGATAAGGCCGAACAGAACGGCGCTGAACCAAACGACTGACGTCTCGCCATTCCAAGTGGCAATCAGTCCTCCGGCTACTGGGCCAATCATGACGCCGATTCCTTCAACGGTGGACAGTATTCCCCAACCAAGCCCCTCTTGCTTCGGCGGCACATAAGCCGCAAGCAGCGCATTCCAGGAAGGGAGCACGGTGGCATAGGACAATCCGAGCGCCATTGCTATAAGTAAACAATACCAAAAGGATAGTCCCCATGCCAGCATGTACAATGCGAATGCGAAGAAACCGAAGCCGCACACGAGAAACCATTTCCTTCCGCCCAGCTTGTCCGACAGCTTGCCCATTGGAATAAGGCCGATGGCGGCGCAAGCGCCGCCGACTGTCAGCAGGACGGAATATTGCGCACCCGATATGCCGAGCCGGCTTTCCGCGAAAGCCGGCAATATCGGAACGAGCATGCTTGCCCCCATCGTCTGCAGGATCATGCCCGGCAGCAGCAGTTTCATTTGGCTCATTCTGCCCTTAAGCACGCCAAGCTGCTCGCGCATCGGCAGAAATTCGCGTTTCTGCGCGCGCTGCTTGCTCATGAACAAGGAAAGCAGGCAGGCGAGCACCGAGAGACTGACAAGCAGCGTGTACGTGAACGAAGAGCTGTAATCGAGCAAAATATTACAAACAATCGGTCCGCTTCCAAGGCCGACGAACCAAATCGTATACAGGAAGCCCATCTGCGTGCCGCGATTTCCTTCGGTCACTTTGGTGAGGCAGACGATCCAGATCGGCGACATGCCGATACCGTAGATGGCGGCCGCGCCAATGAACATCCAAGGCAGATCGGCGAATTGCAGCAGGTAGACGCCAATAAGCGATATGAAGAGTCCGACCTGAACGATGAGACGCATGGAGAATCGGTCCAGCAAATAGCCGATTGCAATCTTGAGCAGCGTGTCGGTAATGTAGTGAGCGGATATGGCGACGCCGATCACGTCAGGGGAGAGCCCAAGCGTCTTCGCTCCGTAGATCGGCAGCAGGCTGACAAGCACAGCGCCGCGGACGAATTCGACGAAGAACATAATGATGGAGATGAGAGTCATCTCCGCTCCAAACCAGCGGCTTTGTTTTGTAGGCACGGATAAGCTCCTTATATTACAAGATAGAAGCTCTGCCCACCATAGTATGTCTCGCCAAAATGTCCGAAACAATGCTGTCCGCTGCCGTTTGCGCCGTCTGAAGCTGTTCGATTAATATCCTGCTGTTAGTTAAACGTATCGGATCGTCAATCAGTTTCATAATTTGCGCGCAAAGCTCGGCTGGGTTGCGTGTTATAGTGGCAGCGCCCTTCGACGATAGGTACTTCGCATTCTGTTTCTCTTGTCCGGGAACCGGACGATAAACGAATATAGGCAGCCTGGCGGCAATCGCCTCGGACAGCGTGACGCCGCCGGGTTTCGTGACGATGCAGGAAGCAAGGGACATCAGCTCGTGAATCGTATCGATGAAGCCGAACACCTGCAGCCGGTCCGCCTCGGGGTGGAAGGCGAACTGTTCCAGCGCAGCGGCCCTGAGCTGCTCGTTGCGTCCGCAGACGAGCGCGATCTGCAACCTTGGATGCCGCAGCAGCAGGCTGCAGATGTCCCCGGTATCGGCAAGCGTGCCTTGCGCACCGGGCATCATTAGGATGACCGGGCGATCAGGGGAGAGGCCGTAACGGGCATACAGCATATCCGATGCGTCCAGCATGCGGAAGCTGCGTCGCAGCGGAATGCCGCTCACTTGCACACGGCTGCCTGGAATGCCGATATGACCAAGCTCGCGCTTCAAGTCATCCGTCGCGACATAATAGCGGTCAATGCTAGGATGCACCCAGCGGCGATGCAGATCGAAGTCGGTTATGACGGCGTAAGAGGGCGGGTGAAACACCGCCCGACGCCTGCGCGTAATGGGCGGAACGGCCAGCAGCGGGAACGTATGGATAACCGCGTCGGGCCGCTCGGCGGCGATGATCCGTCTTATTTTCTCACTGCCGAAAGAATGGAGCAGTCCGCCAAGCAGAGAGTCGTGCTTAATCGGCTTCGTAACGTCGTACATCCAGCCATAAAGAGAAGGCATGCGGGTATAGCTTTGTTGATAGAAGCGCCGTGTTACCTCGTTGAGCCAAGGGTGTGATTCGGCCATCAGGTCAATCATAGAGGAGCGATAATTGCCCCTTTCCTCGAGCGCGCCTTGGATGGCGCGGGACACCTGCAAATGTCCATCACCGTAAGAAGCGTATAGAATCAACAATTTAGGATGCCGATTATAGTCGAAACGAAGCATAGGCACACCTCCTGCCGATAGTGTAGCGGGCATTTGTCATCTCAGCGTGAACTACGGTTGGTTTCCTTTATATTATTTTTGTATAATGGATTTAATATCCGCCTATCTAAAATTTGAAGGAGCGATAACGAAGATGGAGTATACGAAGCTAGGTCGTTCAGGTCTAAACGTAAGCCGCTTATGTCTCGGTACGATGAACTTTGGAGTAGATACGGACGAGAAGGAATCATTCCGGATTATGGATGCCGCTTTGGAGGCGGGCATTAACTTTTTTGACACCGCTAACATTTATGGCTGGGGCGAAAACTCCGGGCGTACGGAAGAAATCATCGGACGCTGGTTCAAACAAGGCGACGGCAGACGCGAGCGCACCGTGCTTGCAACGAAAGTATATGGCGATATGCATGACGCCCATGACGGACCTAACCGCGAGGCGGGATTGTCCGCATACAAGATTCGCAGACATTTGGAGAGCTCTCTGAAGCGTCTCCAGACCGATCATATTGAGCTTTATCAAATGCATCACGTTGATCGCAGCGTGGATTGGAACGAGCTGTGGAGAGCGTTCGAGAACGCGGAAGCGCAAGGAAAGATTGGCTACGTAGGCTCAAGTAACTTCGCAGGCTGGGATATTGCAGTAGCCCAAGGAGAAGCGAAAGCGAGAGGTCATATCGGTCTTGTATCCGAGCAGCACAAGTACAATCTGCTATGCAGATTGCCTGAGCTTGAAGTGCTCCCGGCATCGCAGGCGCTTGGCCTCGGCGTAATCCCGTGGAGTCCGCTTGACGGCGGCTTGCTCGCCGGCAACCATCGCCGCAAGGACGGAGGGCGCCGCAGCGGCGACTCGAAGCGCCTGGACCAACATCGCGAGAAGCTTGACGCGTATGCCAAGTTCTGCGACGAGCTCGGCGAGCCGGAGGATCTTGTGTCGCTGGCGTGGCTGCTCGCGAACCCAGCCGTGACGGCTCCGATCATCGGGGTACGCACGCTCGACCAGTTCAAGCGCTCGTTGCGCGCGGTTGAGATTAAGCTCGACGAGTCGGCGCTGAAGCGCATCGACGAGATCTTCCCTGGCCCGGGCGGCGACGCGCCTCGCGCCTACGCCTGGTAGGAGAGCGGACTGGCGGTGCTGCATAGTGAAGGAATAGCATAAAAATATTACGCTATTCCTCTTCAAGCAGCCCCGAAACGTCGAATAGCGCAACAACTTTGCGCTATTAACAAAGCGCCCCCGCCGCAAGCCGGCAGGGGCGCTAAACTACCAATCAAATCAACAGATTAAACAAGACAGGGTCCTTGTTCAACTCGACGAACTGGAAGCCTTTGCGCGACATACGCTCCACGAGCGGGATATAGTCGTCGCGATGCTTCAGTTCAATACCGACGAGAGCGGGACCATTGTCCTTATTATGCTTCTTCGTGTACTCGAACCTAGTAATATCGTCATTTGGCCCAAGCACTTGGTCGAGAAACTCGCGCAACGCGCCGGCGCGCTGAGGGAAGCTCAACATGAAATAATGCTTCAAGCCTTCATAGATGAGCGAACGCTCCTTAATTTCTTGCATCCTATCGATATCGTTATTGCCGCCGCTTACAATGCATACAACCGTCTTACCCGCGATCTGATCGCGGAACGCTTCAAGCGCGGCAATCGGCAGTGCGCCGGCAGGCTCGGCAACGATTGCATTCTCGTTGTAGAGGTCGAGCATCGTCGTACATACTTTGCCTTCGGGAACAGCAACGACGTCATCAAGAAGTTCCTTGCATATCGCAAATGTGAGATCGCCTACCCGTTTGACGGCAGCGCCGTCTACGAACTTGTCGATTTGATCGAGCGGCGTAACTTCGCCATGGTCAAGCGAGACGCGAAGAGAAGGGGCGCCTTCGGGCTCGATGCCGATGATCTTCGTCGTAGGCGATACTATCTTAATATAAGAAGCGACACCCGCCGCCAAGCCGCCGCCGCCGACCGTTAAGAAGACGTAATCGGGAACCGAATCGGCAGCTTCCATAATCTCTTGGCCGATCGTACCGTTGCCTGCGATTATCTTGGCATCGTCGAACGGATGAACGAAGGACATACCGCTGCGCTCGCTTTCGGCGACCGCTTCTGCGTAAGCGTCATCGAACGTATCGCCGGTCAATATGACCTCGACCTGTGAACCGCCGAAGAAGGACACTTGGCTCACTTTCTGGCGCGGCGTAGTGCTTGGCATATAGATTTTGCCGGGAATACCGAGTGCCTGACAGGAATAAGCCACACCCTGAGCGTGATTGCCTGCGCTTGCACAGATAACGCCTTTCTCCAGTGTCTCAGGAGACAGGGAGCGGATAAGATGGTAAGCACCGCGTATTTTGAACGATCGGACGATCTGCAAATCCTCGCGTTTAAGCAGTAGGTTGCAGCCGTAACGCTCGGAGAGCACACGATTGTATTGCAGCGGCGTGCGTGTAATGACATCTTTCAAATGCATCTGGGCATGTACAATTTCTTCAAGTCCGATGCGGGGTGAAGGTTCAACGTGTTGACTCATGGCGTCCATCCTCTCGATCTGTATGAATATCCATAATTATCGGTCTATTATAGCACCTTCATTACCGAATGACCGCATTCTCTGCCCTAAGAAATTGACGAATAGGAGGCAAACCATGCGCAAAGCACTCAAAAGATTAGCTATCCTAATCGGTATCCTTATCCTGCTGCTCGCCTGCGGAGGCTGGTGGCTCGTATCCTACGTCGAGCCGGATGAGGCGCTCACGATGTCGTATGAGCCAATCAGTGTGAAGGACAAGGCGCTCGACATGATCAAGAAGCTGAAGCCTGAGCTTGTACTGACCGAAGCGGATATCAATAACTTGGTCAAAATGCATATGTCCGCATCCGCCGAGCCGCTTGCTCCGGATACAACGCTGGACGGCGCCGCTTTCGATTTGGAAGGCGATCGTCTGGTTGCGAAGCTTAACGTTACTTACAAGGATCGTGTGCCCGTGCAATTGCAGGCCGAATACAAACTGGAGTGGCAATCGCCGAACATCGTGCTTCGGCCTAGGGCGTTGACCGTCAAGGATATCCATTTGCCGCTGCGGATGCTAGAGACGCAAGTCATTCCGCTAGATTTGCCGCAGCAAGACGTTGTGACCTTACAGGATGTCCAGTTCACGGACGACCATATAAGTATTCTATTTAAGCTGCAGTTGAAGTTGAATTTATAATAATGATTCAAAGGAATAAATAGAAACCGCCCACATCTGTGGGCGGTTTCTATTTGGTTTAAAATACATGGTAGTTTCAGGGAGAAGATGCGGTGGATGTATTGACATCGGAACTGAGAATAGTTATCATAAATACGAAAGTGATAATCATTATCAACACAACGAAAGTTTGTTGCGTTAACCAGGCAGGAGGTTTCATGAGTGGGCTTGCTTTACGAGATGGTAACGAATAAACGGGAAATAAGCGTTTTGCTGCATGAGGAGAACCGAATTGCCGGAGACGAAGCAACAATTGCACGGACGCCAAAGGGAGAAGTATCCCTAGAGCATAAACGTGCAGATAACAATAATCCATTGACGCGGAGCGTATTCGCGGTTGAATAAATAATGTGAAGCAGCAACAGCACAACAAGCGAGCAACTGAGAATAAAGGAGAGAAACTTATGCAAACGGAAACGAGCAGGCCATGGAATTGGCTGCTGTTCCCCTTTTCATCGATCAAGGCAGGTCCTGACTTCTTGTACGCGGCTTCGGTTGGTCATGGGATCTATGCGATTGATGCTTCAGAGAAATGGGTGAAGTTAGGGAACGGAATGCCGGAAGGGACATCGGTTAATCGACTGCAATTGCAGCTCGACCTGCTTCATGCTTGCACAAGCGACGGCTTGTATGAATGGGATGGCAGCGAGTGGGTGAACGATGGTCTGACAATCCCCTGCTATCAATACCGTCTGATCGGCGGAACTTCCTATGCGGCAACGGAGTACGGGTTGTGGGCGAAAGGCGCCGGGGGCTGGGAGAAAGCAGCTTGTTCGGATAAGCGAGTGTATGATTTCATCAACTTACCTCAATATCTTGTTATTGCCCATGAGAGCGGTATTTCGCTATATGATCGCTTTATGGACGATTGGACGCATTTCGAGCTGGAGGCGAGCGTTACAAGCTTGGCCGTATATAGAGGTCATCTAATCGGAACGAGCGATAAAGGCGAGTTGTTAATCGGAGATAAAAAGGGGCGTTTCAATCGGATTCGCTTCGGTAAGCCGTTTATATTCTCTGTGCAAGCCAAAGGAAATGACATTTTTGTATGTACCGATAAGGGATTATTCCGACTTGCTTATATGAGACAGCAGGTGACGCTGCTCTCGGTGAAGCTGGGTTGCCCGGTTACGGATATTGATCTGCAGGGTGACAGTATTTATATGGCGACGTTGTTCCAAGGGATTCAAACGTTGAATAGAGGATAGTAAAAGACGGAGGCTGATAAGGTGCCAAAAGTATTAGTAGTATATGCAAGCATGACAGGCAACACGGAAGAAATGGCGGAAGCGATAGCCGCCGGGGCTGCCGAGGCAGGAGCAGAGGTCGTGTCGAAGGAGGCATTCGATGCTTCCGCTGCAGAGCTGCTTGAGTATGACGGTATTATTATCGGCGCATATACGTGGGGAGACGGAGAACTGCCCGACGAGTTCATCGATTTCTATGATGGAATGGAGGGACTTGATCTGTCAGGCAAGAAGGCTGCCGTATTCGGCTCAGGCGACACGTCATATCCGATCTACTGCGGAGCAGTCGATACGATCGAAGAGAAGCTTAAGGAGCTAGGAGCGGTCATCGTCGCTGAAAGCATCAAGTTCGAATATAACCCTTCGAACGAAGAATTAGAAGCGGGCAAGAGCGTCGGACGCCAGATCGCAGGCCTCGTTGCAGTTGCTGGTTAACTAGGGCAGAAGGGCGGCCGTTCCGATGAGTCAGACACATGAGGTATTACGGTTAGAGGATTACAAGCTGGAAGAGCTGCTTCGCAATCCTCGCCGCAACAGCGAGCGGGAGCGGGATGTGAACTGGCAGCAGTTGGCCCAATATGCGGCTAGCCATTGCGTGAACGAGTTCTACACACTGCCAATAGAAGCTCGAACAGAGCAGTCAATAGCGGCTATTATTGAGCGGCGGTGGAGTAATCGAAATTATAAATTTCATTCCAATGAGCATTTTTTGCAAACGAAGCAGCAAGTGATTTCGCAACTAGCAGCGTTTCTCACAGGAGAGAACCAAGCATGCGAACCGATCGTTTGCTTCGAGCAGTTTAGCGTCTATGTACCGTCTATAGACATGGAGCTCTCGCAAATTATTCAGCTTATTATCGAGGACAACAGTCGTGATTCGGCCGCGAACGGCTACAAGGTTCAAAAATTCGTTTTCGAAGCAAATGAAGCAACGGTCTCCACGTTCTTCCACATGACAACGGTGTTATGTGCGCATGCGTTCGAGTCGCTTCCAGCTTCAATTGAGATCTTGTCCTTGCATAATGGCAAAAGACACGCGTATCATCCCGATGAGGCAACTCTCTTGCAATCGCTAGACTATATGAGCCTGGCCAAAAGTTTGTTGCCTCTGATAGATACGGCACAAGTCAATTGAGGATACGAGAAGAAGAGCAGGTTGAGAACAATCCCGACGGGAAAACTCTTAACCTGCTTATTTGTTGTTTGTTATAGACAATTGAATCCGATTTCAAGTAACATGGCAGTAGTTGCTAGGGTCATATAAGAAGCTAATGGGAGAGATCAGGTTGACAGAGGAATTATTGCTAACATTTCGTTCGCCGCCGCTGCCATTTTTTATAGAATCGAATCGATTAACCTATCGAGTTGGCGAGGAGCATCCGAATCGTTCCAACTTAGGCGTATTTGATTTGTTATTTGTAAATGAGGGGTCGCTTCATGTAGCCGAAGAAAATCGCAGATGGACGCTAGGTCCGGGAGACGTGCTCATTTTGCGTCCCGATCGTTGGCATTATTCAACGAAGCCTTGCTCGGAAAATACGGTGTTTGACTGGGTTCATTTTCAGACAGTCGGCGCATGGGAAGAGACGGAGGGCAGTCAGTCGGGCTCGCTCCGAGGCGACTATTATACATATGCGATTAGGCTGCCGAAGCATATGAAGCTTACGTATCCGGATGAGGCCAAGGTTATATTCTCTCAGTTGCATGAGGCGGCCAAGAGTTCGTCGCATGGCGCATTCTGGGATCGTCAGCAACGGTTTCTGCATTTGCTGCAAATGCTTGACGAGGGCTGGCGCTCGGATGCGGCGAAGGCTGCTGTATCCGTCGCGGAGAGGGCTGCCGCATATTTGAAACTTAATTATCGCAATCCGATCAGCAATACGATGCTGAGCGAGGTGCTGCAGCTTCATACGAATTACATTACACGCTCGATGACTGAGGTGTTCGGCTGTACCCCGCAGCAATATTTGCTCTATTACCGATTGGATCAGGCTAAGCTGCTGCTCATTAAGACGGACTGGACGATCGCTCGCGTAGCGGAGGAAACGGGCTTCCGACAGACGCCGCATTTCTCGCGGCTCTTCGCTTCCAATACAGGCATGCCGCCGCTCAAGTTCCGCAAGCGATTCACGATGTAGAAGTTAACGACGTTCATGAATAATTTTCCTTCAGCTAACAAAAACTGGTTTCAACAACGCTGAAGGAGAGTGCGCGATGATTGAACGGTTTTCGTTAACGGGAGAAATTGGCGATATGGTGGAGATGTTTCAAGTAAGTAAAGTAGTTCGGGGGTATACGAATCGGTTCAACGTGTCGCCGACACAGAATGTGTCGATTGTGATGAATGATCGCTTTGGGAAACGTACGATGCAGGAGTCGAGATGGGGGCTATTTCCGTTCTGGGCGAAGGATTCGGTGAATGCCGATCATACGACGTTGTCTCAAAAGCCGTTTTTGGACCGGATGCTTCGCAAGCAGCGCTGCGTCCTGCCATGCAGCGGCTTCTTCGGCCGCAAGCAAATCGGGCAGGAGCGAGACCCCCGGGCGATGCATGTTGTCCTCCCGAATCAACCGGTATTCGGCGTCGCTGCTATATATGATTCGTGGAAGGATGCGAGAGGACAAGAGGTTCGCGCCTTCACCATCATTACCGCGGCTTCTTCGGGCGCAATGTCGGTATGGCAGCCCCGCGTTCCCGTTATTTTAGATGAAGAAGGGATCGAAGATTGGCTCGATCCGAAGCTGACGGAATTCGCCGGCTTACGCAAGCATTTGGAAGCAATGGATACCTATCTGATGCGCGCCTACCCCGTCACTAACGCGGTCCACGACGAATGGTTCGAGTCACCCGACTGCATCCGGGAAATCCGAATCGATTACGCATAAACAAACGAGCGAACGATAAGAAATATGAAACGGCAATCTAGCTGTTCCTTGTATGAAAGCCAGAGCTCAATCCGAGCCGGCATCTCAAGGGAATACCTAGCTTTGCCGTTTTTTTGTTCTGTAGAGCGAAATTGAAGGAAGCTTTAAAAATCGGCTTTATCGCATTCTCCCGTCAGGTCAGGAAGAAGGTAAAGCTATAAATCGGCATTAGCACACTCTCCCTTTAGATCAGGACGAACATTAGAAGGGGAGATGAAGATGAGATGCGGAGCAGGCTGGCGGATGGTTTCTGAGTAAAGGGGAGAGTGTGATAAACGGATGAAAACATATAGTTGGCCAAGCATAGGGAGCAGGGGGGAGTCGTGTGAAAGGTGAGGTTAAGAGGGAAGTACGAGAGAAAGAGGGGACACTCTCCCTTCCAGCTCAAGAAAATTGATATTTCCTGAGTAGAGGGGAGAGTGTGCTAAAGGGATTAAAAGGTGTTGATGTTTATGCGCGAGCGCGTTGGAGCTCGGCGGTTAGCAGCGGGACGACCTCGAAGAGGTCGCCTACGATGCCGTAGTCGGCGACGCCGAAGATGGGCGCGTCGGGGTCTTTGTTGATGGCGACGATGACGCGCGACTGGCTCATGCCGGCCAGGTGCTGGATGGCGCCGCTGATGCCGCAGGCGATATAGAGCTGCGGCGTGACGACTTTGCCGGTCTGCCCAATTTGCTGGGCATAGTCGCAATAGCCTGCGTCGCAGGCGCCGCGGGAGGCACCGACCGCGCCGCCGAGCACGGACGCGAGCGCATGCAGCGGCTCGAAGCCCGCCGTGCTGCGCACGCCTCGCCCGCCGGAAACGACGACGTCGGCTTCGGCGAGATCGAGCTGGCCGCTCGTGCGGCGGACGAGTCCGCGCACGGCGGTATAAAGCGGCGGCACCGTGAAGGGGAGTTCCTTCACGGCAGCCGTATGGCCAGCGGCCGATTCCAGCGGCTCGGCCGCAGGCAGGTTGTTCGGGCGGACCGTGATGACCCACGGTCTGCCCGGCACGAAGCTGCGCCGCTCGAACGCCTTGCCGGCGTAGAGCGGGCGGATGAAGCCGACGTCGCCGCCATCGAAGGAAGCCTCGATGGCGGTGACGTCGGCGATGTGGCCGGCGCCAAGGGCCGCGGCCACGCGGGGCGCGAGC
>NZ_JBANSP010000038.1:0-53001 GCF_037167145.1 Paenibacillus sp. YIM B09110
ATAGGTTCGGGGTGGAAGCACAGCAATGTGTGTAGCTGACGAATACTAATCGGTCGAGGGCTTATCCTAAAAAGCTTATATGGTCCATACAACCTATAGGCAACAGCTAAAGTTCAGCAGCAACATTCTTTCGTATCCAGTTTTCAGGGTGTAATCATACTGAATGACATCACCCCACGACTTGTGGGTTTTTTATTGGCCTTTAGCTCAGCTGGTTAGAGCGCACCCCTGATAAGGGTGAGGTCGGTGGTTCGAGTCCACTAAGGCCAACCATATATGTACGGGGCCATAGCTCAGCTGGGAGAGCGCCTGCCTTGCAAGCAGGAGGTCAGCGGTTCGATCCCGCTTGGCTCCACCATATTCCCTGATAGCTCAGTTGGTAGAGCACTCGACTGTTAATCGAGTTGTCACAGGTTCGAGTCCTGTTCGGGGAGCCATACAGAGAGGTGTCCGAGTGGTCGAAGGAGCACGATTGGAAATCGTGTATATGTTAACCGCGTATCGAGGGTTCGAATCCCTTCCTCTCTGCCAGTTAAGCTTATGCTTACGTAGCAGATTTTGCTTCGCAAAACTTTAAGGCCCGTTGGTCAAGGGGTTAAGACACCTCCCTTTCACGGAGGTAACAGGGGTTCGAATCCCCTACGGGTCACCATTATGGAGGATTAGCTCAGCTGGGAGAGCATCTGCCTTACAAGCAGAGGGTCGGCGGTTCGATCCCGTCATCCTCCACCATGATACATTCGTAACGACGCGGGGTGGAGCAGCCCGGTAGCTCGTCGGGCTCATAACCCGAAGGCCGCAGGTTCAAATCCTGCCCCCGCAACCAAACTTTACCTTCGGGTTTATCCGAGAATATGATGTGGAGCTGTGGTGTAGAGGCCTAACATGCCTGCCTGTCACGCAGGAGACCGCGGGTTCGAATCCCGTCAGCTCCGCCACTTTCCCCAAAAAAGTGAGCCACCATGATGTACTTGATGGAACTGTAACGCATGCCGTTGTAGCTCAATTGGTAGAGCAACTGACTTGTAATCAGTAGGTTGGGGGTTCAAGTCCTCTCGACGGCACCATTTGAAGGATTAGCAAAGCGACCAAACGCGGGAGACTGTGAATATCTTCCCTCGGTTTTGAGTCCTTAATCCCCAGACTTTTTTTTTAAGAGCCATTAGCTCAGTTGGTAGAGCACCTGACTTTTAATCAGGGTGTCGTAGGTTCGAGTCCTACATGGCTCACCAGTATTACCTTGGTTTTACACGGGCACGTATGGCGGAATTGGCAGACGCACTAGATTCAGGTTCTAGTGTCAGCAATGACGTGGACGTTCGAGTCCTCTTGACCACATCAACTAGCGGAAGTGGCTCAGCGGTAGAGCATCGCCTTGCCAAGGCGAGGGTCGCGGGTTCGATTCCCGTCTTCCGCTCCATTTTATTTTTGCGGCCTTAGCTCAGCTGGATAGAGCGTTTGACTACGAATCAAAAGGTCAGGAGTTCGAATCTCTTAGGCCGCGCCACTTTTCGGGATGTAGCTCAGCTTGGTAGAGCACCTGGTTTGGGACCAGGGGGTCGCATGTTCAAATCGTGTCATCCCGATTTCAAAAAAAGGATTATCTAATAAGATCATTTTGTGATCTTATTAGATAATCCTTTTTTTATGGGTAGCGTCCAAGCGGCTGGTTCAAGCGAAACAATCCAGGCGGGTAATAATATTGCCGAGTTCACGTATCAGGGACAAGGTTGATTCTATTTTGATTCATAAACGAAGGCACCCGGCGGGGTGTCTTCGTTTTATGCTCAAGGCTTCCGAAGATCAACTTCACATCAGGATATGACTTTTCTCCATAATTATTTCGTAGTTTTAAAATAGGATTCCCCTAGAAGTTCCTTCGCTTGATAACTGCTTGGTAAAAGTTCTCTTTCAATAAAAGCTTTGATTTCCGACTTTTCAATATCATACATAACTTCAATCTCTTTAGAAAATAACAGCTTTTCTTTTTCAAGCAAGTTAGAAAGGGATAACTGCTTTTTTGGTTGTAATTCTTCCGTATTTAGAATTTGCTTTAGGCCATCAACATAGGACTCTAACGGACGGCTGCCTGTGATTTTTATCCCTTTATTTTCCCCATTCATTATAATAATCGTCGGGAAACCTCTAACTCCAAGGCTTCTGGCGAGACTAAAATCTTTATTCAATAATTGTTGGCCGGTTTGTTGTTCGGCATCTTGAACAATAGCTTCTCCATCAAGTCCAATCTGATTTACGATGTCTATCATGATGGTTTCATCGGCAATGTTTCGATTAAATGCGAACAGAGCTTCTCGTGAGCGTCTTAAGTAATCATAGGCTAATTCATCGTTATAAATTTTTTGAATCACTTTAAATACACGAGAAGGCGGGAAGGAGGATTGAACCGGATTGTCTAGCATCAGAGAACCGTCAATCGGCATGCGCGAATGTTCTCCAACCTCTCTCCAGTGGCCGAAGACGTCAGCAGGTCCCGATATTCCGTTACGCGGGTCGACAGGCTCATCACTCCACTTTTCCAGCAATCCACCCATAACCGTATGAAAGTTGAAATAATGCCCATATTGCTCTTTAAAACGACGAAGAACAGGTTCAAGCGCCCAGCAGTGAGAGCAGATGGGATCCGTCACATAATAAACTTCAATAGATTTCTGAGGGTGATTAAAATCGATAATCTCCAATTCTTCCTCCCCGGCTGTTCCGCATACACCTGTTTCTAAATCACAAATCATAGGATTATCATTTATCATTCGTTTATCCCCATTTGCCATCATTGTTGCCTCCCTAAAGTGTCATAAACAAACGTTGTTAGTAACATCACTTTGTTTTACAATCATATTCTAGCCATAAAAAATGTAACGGAATACCAATAGATCATTCCATATGTCGTTTATGCAACACATGGATACAATTGTTTAAAAAGTTGGAGGGACATGATATGACTCAATCAAAGACAGATCCCCGCGTTTTACGAACTCGTAAGTTAATTATGGACTCTTTTATTGAACTTTCAGGGAAAAAAGAATTCAAGGATATTACCGTTAAGGATATTACAACAGAGGCTAAGATTAATCGTGCAACGTTCTATTACCACTTTGACGATATATATGACTTGTTGAACAAGGTATTGTCGGAAGTTTTATTGATCAATTTGAATGCCATAGACTTCGAGAAAAGCGAATTAAATGAAGCATCGATTATTGATATCTTCGTGGCCGTAACGGATTTTCAGAAATCGTTATCCAGTCGATGTCATAGAGGTTACGATGAGACCATAGCCCGTATTATTAGGGAACAGCTTGAAATTATTTTCTACGGAATGTTGCGAAAGCAACATTCTGCAGAAGACGATAACTCTCCGAGAATTACTGCTATCATTTTAAGTTGGGGCGTTTATGGCGCTTCTGTGGAGTGGAGGAGGAATAGTAAGGAATTATTGCCGGAGGAATTTGTTAAGTCGGCCATTCCTTTTCTGCTGTCTGGGATTAAACACTAAGCGATGGCATTCAATCATTCCCGAAAACATCCATCCTCTCCTGCAAACCCTCCAAAACCTTGTTTGGCACCTCTCTAACCTTGATATCTTCACCTAAGAAAAGTAGCCAATTTGTCACTTCGGCCAATTCCTCCGGATGATGAACATTGATGAACGTCTTTAGAATAGCCGTAGTTTGATAAGGATTCGTATAGGAAATGGAAATTTTTAATGGATGGTACTTTTTGAACTGGGCAATCGCCTTTGGACCGAGTTCAACGACTAGATTGACGGCTTCTTCCTGCTTGCTCAGCTGTTCGACAATCTTCTTCTTGCTAATTCTTTTTTTCTCAGGGTATGGTTTGACATCGGTGAGGTTGTCGACTGGAATAATCCGCCTCTTTTCCTCCTCTAGATCGAAGCCTTCAATTTGCCAAGAGCTTTTTTCACGATATAGGCGCATGAGATAGATAGGATAAGATTTTATTTCCCTACCTTCTTCAACGGTAACCGCTAAGTAGCAGTCCATAAGAAGGTTTTGGATGAGTTGTTCCAGCATGGGATGGGGCAGATCCGATAGATCTAGCAGGTCAGGATTGTGGGGGTTGGTACCTTCGAAGAGCAAGATTTGATTTAACAGAACAAGGTCATCTTGCTGGTTTTGAGAGATGAGACCGAGCAATTTTTCCGCTAAAGAGTGGCGACTCTTGAGATACGGGAGTTGCAGATTTCGTGTGGCCATGAAGGCGATAAAAAGAGCCTTAATCTCATTATCGGTAAAGCGGACAGTGGGCAGCACGGAGTTTTTCATCACAAAATAACCCCCGTCCCTCCCGACTTCGGCGACTAGAGGCATTCCCATTGCTTCAATTTCCCTAATATCTCTAATCGCCGTCGAACGGGAGATATTAAACTCCTGCATGATTTCCGAAATGGTAAAATGGGCGCGGTTGTTGATGTACCGCATGATGATATTAATCCGTTCTACTTTTTTCATGGGCACCTCTAAACAGTGTCATATTTTGATATGATTTAAAGTTATTATAAACGCATCAAGTAAAAAAACAAATCATTTGATCCATTCAAGAAAAGGAGTGGTGATGTATTTATTAAGAAGTAAACGAGATCATTGGAGGGATGAAATTGAGTACGATAATCGGTAATGGTAAAATTAAGAAAGCAGAATATCGTCTTATTGGAAAGATAGTTGCTTATTGGACTGTCACAGTAATACTCGCATTCTCAATTGCGTTAAGCGGTGTCGGGCAACTGATGCGATATGGGGGGAATGTCGATCTAGTGACCGATATTGGTTTCCCGTTATATATCACGAACATTCTCGGAGGCTGGAAATTGCTTGGAGTCATTGCGATCGTAATGCCGCGCTTGGCATCGCCTCTTGGGCGCTGCGTCCGAATAGCCGTAAACAGTACCACGTTTTGACATGATTTATATTTATAATAGACCTATCAAGTGAAAAACAAATCAGTTAATCGAATCCCAAAAAAGGAGTGTTTATTATGACCATGTATACCCTTGAGGAAAAAGACAGTTTTATCGTACTAGGTGTTGGAACAGAGCTTAAGAGCGATTACACCGATTATGCCGGCATGAACAAGGAGAAGGAAAACTTCTGGCAAGCAGTGGAGCAGGATGGAAGGCTTGACGCTTTGAAGGCTATTGCCGCGAATGATTACATTTTTGCCGTGAATGAAGCTGTAAATCACAAAATGATGTATTATGCGGGTGTTATGACAGAAGGAACGGTAGCGGAAGAACACAGAGTTATTCAATTCCCGAAGGGGCAATACCTCGTCGTTAAAGGTGAAGGGAATACAGCCGAAGAGATGAGCAATAAGCTTACCGGCATTGCCTTTGGCAAAGCCTTGCCGGATGCCAAAAATTTCGCCTATGTCGGCGGACCCAATGCAACGGTTGAGATGGGGCAGCGAGACGGCTCCGTATACGGGGAAATGTGGATTCCTGTTGTTAGGAAATAAACGAAACCATTGGAGGGATGAGAATGTCCTATATCGTTGACTTTAAAAATGTGTCTACGGCTGGTCTGGAATCTTCACCGGTAGCAGAAGCGCTTGCGGGACTGCGTGCGAATGAAGGCCGTTACTTCATGAACAAATATAAGCATGAATTTACGGTTGTGCCAGCCAGCGAGAGTCAGGAAACGGTTGAATACGTACATCGAATTCTGAAAGAAGAACGCGGCATTGAGTTTGCGGCTAAACCTCTGGAGACATCGCAGCTTCAAGTGGAAAATATTAAATGGACCTTTGTCTTTTATGAGGACGGTCTAGCGGTTAACGTCTTGTATACGGTTGATGACCCTAAGAAACGGGCAGTCGGTTTTAAGCTATCCGAGGGGATGGAAGTACCCGGAGAGTTGGAAGAGAAAAAGTTCAAATTTGCAAGACAGAAATCCAAACTGGCTGGGACGATCCGAGGCTCGTTCTTCGTCATTAAAGGAGAATATTGAAGCAATATCTAATCTGATCCAATAAGAGCACCCGCCGGTCTGGAGTCGAACTCATTCCGGCGGGTTTTGTTTATGGCGATCAAGCAAATGATAAGTGGCGGCAGTACGCCGATGGGCAGCGTGGTTAACATCGGCCCTCTCTTGATATCGCTTGCTTCATGAATTCGTTTGTTCAACCTCATCCGACACCGTCGCTTTCCAATAAGGAATAGAAGTTATCGCGATCCTCGTTATCGAATTTGCCGAGCGACCGTACTCTGACAAAGGCATGACCGCCATGCAGGTCGATTTCCTCCCCGTAACTATTGAAGAGCGCAATCATATGGCCTTCCTGATTCGACTCCATGTACCCGTAGCATTCGGCCGCGGGCTCCTCTCCGTAAATGAGCATAAACTTGATTTTGTCGACTTTGTGCATGCGGCTCCCCCCTATTTCGTTTAGTTTCCCCAATGATATGAACAACATTTTACGTCATGCCGATTGAATTGGAAAAAGCGATTTTGTCTCCTATCCTCGTATATTCATCCTTTTATTTGAAAACATAGGGGGGATTCTTCGCCGCTTCGCATTTTTGCGCATTTTCTCTTGACGGGATGAGGTTTGGAGACTATGATATCGTGCCGGTCAAATCAACAAGGTTTTTTTGCATTGTATTTTGCGGTGCACGGGGTATTTACCTTTAATGAACTCACGGTTAAAATAATTCAATCTCTAAATTGAAGGAATGAAACACTTAAAGTAGAAATTATAGAATGGGGACATGTAACAGTTAAATTCGGTGTTACATGAAAGGTTTCAATACAATCAGCTCAATAGTGAGAGTAGTGGAGGAGCGAGCTTCATGTCGCTCCTTTTTTATATATGTAGTGGCAGGAAAAGAATTATAAATGGTAAGCATTGCATGAAAAGATGGTGATGCCATGGTCAGAAAAAATGCCGTATTGCTTGGAATGATAGGCGTGTTCGTCATTGTTACGATTGTGAATGTGTTTCAATGGCTTAATCCGCGGGCGCATACCTTGAGGGCGAGCGGAGGATTGCTCGACGCGACGAAATGGGATTTTGAGCAGCAGGGAGTTCTCTCCCTGCGCGGGCAGTGGGAGTTCTATGAGGGGAAACTGTTAGGCCCGGAAGATTTCCAACCTGGCGGCGAATTGAAAGGTCGTTTCGTTCAAGTGCCCGGAGGCTGGAAACACACACTCGCTTCACAAGACAAAAACGGTTATGGAGCCGGGACGTACCGGCTGCTTATCCATACGAACGAAGCAGCGCTGTACAGCATGCGGGCCAAAAAAATCCGAATGTCCAGCCGTATATTCATGAATGGCATCGATTTGGGAGGCAACGGGCGTCCTTCCTTATCGGCGGAGGGCTTCGTGCCGAGCAACGTGCCCTTCTTCGGCACTGTCCAAGCGGAAGCGGGAACCGTTGAGATTATTATTCAGGTGGCCAGCTTTAACTACCTGGAAGGCGGTTTGGTTCAGCTGCCGGAATTCGGACTCGCGAATGACGTGATGAAGAGGCGCGAAGATTCCAAACTCGCCGATATGATTCAGATGACGATTTTGCTTGCATTCGGATTGTATTATGCGGGCATGTTCAGACAGTGGCGCCGGGAGCCGCATCTGATGCATTTTTGCCTTTTTTGTCTGTCGCTGGGATTGTTCTTCAGCATCGACAACGAAATATTGGCGATTGATTTTGTGCCCGGTTTGACGTTTCTGTGGCTTCAAAAAATGCTTTTTCTATTGCCGCTCCTGTCGTTTTTCTTCTTCACGCATTATGTATACCGGTACCTAGAGGAGCGGGAGAACGCTGTATTTATTTGGCTTCGCAGACTGACCTACGTGTACCTTGCGATGATTATTCTGGTACCAAATCGTTATTTGGTCAGCCTCCTTGACGCCGGAATTGCGATCGAAGCGGCCGCCTTTGGCATTATGTTCTATGCCGTCTTCCGCAGCCGCAGCCGCGGAGACCTTAGCAGCCATTATATTACGCTCGGCATTTTCTTCCTGCTCGTCAGCTGGCTCTATGCCCAGTTGCGCTACCAGCTTGCGCTCGACAATCCTTATTATATGATCGTAACGCCGGCGCTGCTTGTTCTGTCGCAAGCGCTGCTCATGTCCGATCAACTTCAGCTTAGCTTTAGGAGAAGCGAGCAACTGTCCGAGCGATTGCTGCAATATGATCGCCAGAAAGACGAATTTCTGGTCAAAACCTCGCACGAGCTGCGAACGCCGCTGCATGGTATCGTAAATCTATCGCAGGCGCTGCTCGACAATCGGACTAGGCCGCTCCAAGCTGAGCATCGCGACAATATTCGGATGCTGCATCTGTTGGGCAGACGTCTGGCGGGACTGGTTCATGATATTCTCGATTTAAACCGGATTCGTCACGGGCAACTGCTGATCCATACCACTTCCGTCAACCTGGGGATGTCGGTCCAGTTCGTGATGGAGACGCTGTCCATCTCGCCGGTCAACAAGGAGGTACAGCTCGTCAATGCGCTGCCGGCTAAGATTCCGCTCATCCTTGCAGACGAGAACCGGCTAAAGCAGATTTTGTACAACTTGCTCGAAAATGGGCTGAAATATACGAGAAAAGGTACGGTGAGCATTTCCGCGGAGCGGAGGGGGGACGAGCTTGCCATCTCGGTGTCGGATACGGGAAAAGGCATTCCTGCGCAAGAGATTGCCGGCCTGTTCCAGCCGTTCGTACAGTTGGAGGAAGACGGAAAGGCAGGCGAGGGACTTGGCCTCGGACTGAGCATTGCGAAGCAGCTTGTGGAGCTGCAAGGCGGTCAATTAGAGGTTGAATCCGCAATCGGTATCGGATCGAGGTTTACTTTTACGCTGCCGATCGATCTGGCGTCAGAGGAGGCCGCCGCCGCCGCCGTTTCGGAGGAGACGATGTCTTTCTCGTTGTCCGGGCTGATGCAGGACCATCAGGAGTCGGACTTTCACCTTCTCATTGTAGACGATGAGCCTTCCAACCTGAAAATATTGATCGATGAGATCTCTTCTATGCGTTATGGCTATACGGCGGTCGGAAGCGGAGAAGAAGCACTTGAAGCATTGCGCCGCAACAAGATTAAGCCGGACCTGTTGCTGCTCGATCTCATGATGCCGGGCATCTCCGGTCTTGACGTATGTCGGGAGATTCGAATGCTGCATGGACTTGCGGAATTGCCTGTACTCATGATGACCGCCTCCGGACAGACGGGCGATATCGTGGCTTCGTTCGCCGCCGGCGCGAACGATATTGTGCAGAAGCCGTTTGAGCTGGCCGAATTGAGGGCGAGGGTACAGTCGCTGCTGGCGATGAAGAGCTCGTCCGAGCATGCGGTGCGCCGGGAGATGGATTTCCTGCAGGCGCAAATTACGCCGCATTTCCTGTACAACAGCATGAATGCTCTTATAGGACTTAGTTATAAAGATGTGGACAAGCTGCGGGAGACCATCCACAATCTGACGACCTACTTGCGGGCTAAATTCACGTTTGTCTACTCGGGAGAGCTCGTTCCGTTCGAGCGCGAGCTGGAATTGGTCACGGCGTATCTGGCGATTGAACAGCTGCGTTTTGGAAGCAGGCTGGCTGTCCGGATGGAGATTGAGGCAGGCTTCCACTGCATGCTGCCGCCGCTGGCGCTTCAGCCGATCGTGGAAAATGCGGTGCGGCACGGCATCGGGCCGAAATCATCCGGAGGCACGCTGCGAATCGCCGCATGCAGGCGCGAAGGCGGAGCGGAAATAACCGTGGAGGATGACGGTGCCGGCATCGGTGAGGAATTGCTGCATGTGTTGAGAGAAGGGCAGGCCGCCGGGGTCGGAATTGGCAATGTAAACCGTCGTCTTCAAATGGTCTACGGCGTCGGATTGGACATCCGCAGCAGCGTTGGAAAAGGCACGTTGATTAGGCTGCAAATACCGGAGGCGAAATAAAGCGATGATAAAAGCGATATTGATTGACGACGAGGAAATTGCGCTCGACGTAATGGAAATTGTGCTGCTGGAGGTCGGCGGGGTAACCGTGCTCGACAAGTTTCGCCTAGTGTCCGATGCAATCGCACGCTCTGATGGGATGCAGCCGGATTTGATCTTCCTCGATATCGAGATGCCGGAGATGAACGGGCTTGCGGCTTCGGCCGCGCTTCTCGCGATGTTTCCCGATGCGGATATCGTTTATGTGACCGCCCACCATCACTATGCGGTAGATGCCTTCGATACGAAGGCGATCGGTTATTTGCTTAAGCCGGTAGCCAAGCACCGGCTTGTCAAAACATTGGAGAGACATGCGGAGCTTCGTGACAAAGCAGCGCAGCGGGCTGGAAGCTTGGCTCAAAGCCGGAATAGCATGAATTCCCTCGAGCCCTCCAGACGGTCGTTGTCTCTGAAGCTGCTCGAAAGCATGGAGCTGTACGATGCCGAAGGCCGTTTGATCACATGGCGGACGAAGAAGACAAAAGAAATGTTCGGTTATTTGTGGCATCATGTCGGAACTCCCGTGTACCGGTACCGCATACTCGAGCATCTGTGGCCGGAACTTGATTCCGAGCGGGCGCAAGCGCTGTTTCATACGACGATGTATTATGTGCGGAATACGCTGAAGTTGGCGGGTTTTCCGGAGATGATCGGTTTCGGAGACGAGCGTTACTGGATGCGGACGGACGAAGTGGCATGCGATGTGACGCGGCTGGAAGCGTTGATCGGGAGAGTGAGTCAGGCGAGCGATGCGGAGGAGCTGCTGTCGCTCTATCGCGGCGATTATTTCGAGACGGAAAATTACAGTTGGGCGAATAGCAAAAAGTACGAGCTGCGTGCGGCAGTCATTCGACATTTGGAGACCTGGGCAGAGCATGACCTTGACGCTTCGCTGAAGGAACGTCTGCTGCGCAGGCTGCTCGAGCTGCATCCCTATCAGGAGAAATACTATGACCATTTGGCGCTGCATTTGATTTTGTTGGGAGACTCGGCAGCTGCAGACGAAGTGAATCGTCTTAAAGAAACGACATTCGGGACCGACTTGGGAATGCATTTTAACGCGAAAAGTCGCGAATAATCGAATTGTTTGGAAAATGTTTAGAGGTCGATTGTTAATCTTTTCCCATGCGAACGATGATTTCATTGCAGAAGGGAAGAGTTTCATTGAAAAAACGATCGAAGTTCGGTTTGTTGTCCAGATTAAAGCTTCAACTGCTGCTGGCTTTTGTCCTGGCAGTTCCGCCGATCGCGTTGGCCGGCACGGCAAGCGCGGAGTCCAGTTCGACGGCGACGTTTGCAAGCGAGCTGCTAGCGAGCTGCGAGTACAAAAGCGACGTGAATACTATGAGCACCACCTCGACTTGCCAAGATACGATATCTATCGGTACGAATGCGGGCTACTCGCTTATAGGCGTACTAGGTTTTGATTTGACGGGTCTCGAAGAGACGGTGCTTGAGGCCAATCTAGAGCTGTTCGTTACCGATAATTACGCCAATGGCGATGGTAGCCCCGAGCTGAAAATTTATCAGCATATCGGAGACTGGACGAAGCCCGCAACGAGTTCGGAGGCCTCGGCTGATAGACCTTTTTTTGGCGGTTTGCAATCGCGAAAGTATGCCGTAACGGAGGAAGGTGGCCATTGGGTGAAGTTCAATATTGCTCCGCTGGTGCGCGACAGTATCGCCAAAGGAGAAGACGAACTCGTTCTCGTACTGGAAGGCTCTTGGGCGGAATCCCCGGAACAGCGTTTCTTCCAGTACGCATCGACAGGCGCGAACATGCCCAAGCTGAATATTGCTTACACGACTTCGTCCGTCCAACTGCCGACTCCGCATACGCGAATTGCAGCAGGCGATGGATTTACGCTGTCGCTTCAGAATAACGGAACAGTCAAGGCCTATGGTTGGATTAATGGTCAGAAAATTGAAGTGCCTGACAGCCTGACCGGTGTGCAATCGGTTTACGCGTCCAACCAGTGCGGGTATGCGATTAAGACAAGCGGTTCCGTCGTGGCTTTGGGTGATGGCTGTACCGTTCCCAATGAAGTGCCGGAGGAAGGCGTCGTCGGGCTCGTACTCGACGGGTACGCCTCCGCTGCCTTGAAGAATGACGGGACGATCATCTCCTGGGGGAATCGCCCATTCAATGAGGAATGGAACACGTACCATGCCCTATTCAAATCCATTGCTGGCGGGAATGACCATGCGTCAGCACTGACGTGGGATAATGCTGTCGTCAGTTGGGGCTCCGCGTATTCGACGTCAGTGCCTGGAGACTTGCCTGAAACGACGGCCATCGCTTCTGGAATTAATCATACGCTTGCGCTGCTGACGGATGGGACGGTCAAAATGTGGGGGCCCCCTTACTTAGACAACGTGGTTCCGGAAAACGTAACGGACGTCGTGGCGATCGATGCGAACGACAACTTTTCCGTGGCGCTGAAGAGTGACGGGAAGCTTGTCGTATGGGGAGACGGCGGAGCGCTGCAACCGCCGCCCGGGCTTAACGGCGTCGTAGCCATCGCAGCGGGAAGGTATCATATAATCGCGCTGAAGTCGGACGGCACTTTGGTCGGCTGGGGGCAGAACCGGAACGGCGAAACGCTCACCCCGGCACCACCCATCGGCGGATTGTCATGGTCGCCCGGCAGCGAGATCGGCACGACGACGGCGACGATCGCGGACGGGAGTCTGCAGGACGAGCGCTACGGCGATCTGATTCTGAAATATCGGATCGGCAATTCAGGCAGTGACAGACAGCCTTATGTCGGTGAAGATCCATCCGATTTCGGCTTTGAAACGGAGCTTCAGCCTGGTGAGAATCTGGCCGTTTCTCCGGGGCAGCATATTTATGTCGTGGCGGAGTACGATGAGGAAGACGACAAGAAAGTAGCCTACTGGTCGGATGTCGTCATTAAAAAAAATCAAGTGAAGCAAGCGCCAGGCAGCAATAACAACAATACGTCCGCGCCAAACAACGATAAGGAAATCATAGTGGTGGACGTTGTCATCGGCGGAGAGCAGCCGGCCGACACCGTCAAAGTGGAGATTGAGCGGACGAGACAGGCCAACGGACAACTATTCGACCTCGTCACATTCGACGAAGCCAAGGCGAACGAAGTCGCCGAGCGGGCCGCGACGGCCAATCAGCATGTAGCCAGAATCGTCATTCCCGACACCAAAGACGAAGTCGGCGAAGTTCGCGTGAACGTGCCGCGCAGCGCGCTGGCAGTGCTTCAGAAGAACAAGATCGACCTGGAAATTTACACGGATAACGCGGTCATTCGCGTTCCGATCGCTTCGCTGGTCGGATTGGACGAAGATTTTTACTTCCGCCTCGTTCCTATTCGAGAGGCTGCGCTTCGTCAAGAAATCGAGCAGCGCGCTCGAACGGAAGAGGTCGTCAGGAAGATTGCCGGCAACGACGGTATAGAGGTCGTGGGCCGTCCGATGACCATTGTGACGAACTTATCAAGCAGGGCGATTACGCTGACGCTTCCTTTGCGGGATGTCGTGCTGCCGCAAGATCCGCAGGAGCGGGCGGCATATTTGAATCAAATGGGTATCTTTATCGAGCATACGGATGGAGAGAAAGAAGTGGTAACCGGCAAGACGGTAACCGGGACGGACGGCAAGCTTGGGTTGCAATTCGGCGTCAACAAGTTTAGTACGTTCACGATATTGCATATGGCAGCATTAGGCGACGAAGAACAGCAGTCGGAGACCCACGCCAAGTATATCAATGGCTATCCGGACGGCACATTCAGAGCGGAGCGCAGCATTACAAGGGCGGAGATGGCCACGCTGCTGGTCAACAGCGGCATTATACCGACATCCTCGGAGCCAAATAGAGCGTCGTTCCCGGATGTTGCTGCCGAGCACTGGGCTGTCACGAATATCGGACAGGCGGAGAAGTCAGGGCTGCTTGTCGGTTACCCGGACGGAACCTACCGGGTCGACGCTTCAATTACGCGCGCGGAGATGGCCGCCATCGCTTATCGGTATTTGAAGCTGGAAAGTGAGCCTTCCCGCACATTCTCGGACGTGCCGGCATCCCATTGGGCAAGCGGCATGATCTCAGCTCTATCCGGCTATATGGACGGCTATCCGGATTTGACGTTCCGTCCGAACGACAAGCTCACCCGTGCCGAAGCGGTAACCATTCTGAATCGGATCCTAAAGCGGGGGCCGCTTAACGGAGTCGTGAAGCCGAGCTGGCCGGATGTGGCCGCGTCCTACTGGGCGTTCGCAGATATTGAAGAAGCTTCGACGGACCACGCTTATACGCTTCGATCTGAAGGCGGAGAATGGCTGACTGAGTAGTTTATAACACGAATGAAACGGTGAGGGCCATCGGCTCTCACCGTTTATGCGTTAATATGGCTACGTATTGTTTATTGCTTCCTATCGGATCGCACGTTAAGATTCTTGTAAACCCACTACTAGGAGAGTCATTTATGACGAATAATACGGCTTTGCCGTGGAAAGACGTTTTGTCCAGCGACACGATACATACAATTACCGGTGATGTAAGGGTAATCGAAGCGTTCCCGATTCCGCAGCTGCAGACGGAACGCAGAGTGTGGATTTATTTGCCGAGAAGCTATAACGAAGGCTCTCGCTGTTATCCCGTCCTCTATATGCATGATGGTCAAAATGTGTTCAATCAAGCGACGTCTTGGGGAAGCGAGTGGGGCGTCGATGAAACGTTGGAGCAAATGACGATTAATGAACCTGCGCTCGAGGTTATCGTGGTCGCTATCGATCATGGAGGCGATCAGCGTAACAATGAGTATAACTTCACGATCAATAAGGAGTATGGTTTCGGAGGCAAGGGCGAAGCTCATGCAGCGTTCCTCGCCGAGACGCTCAAGCCGTATATCGACAGCTGCTACCGAACGCTCACCGAACCGCAGCATACCATGATTGGCGGAAGCTCGTTCGGAGCCTATATTTCGCTCTACATCGCCCTACGTTATCCGGCTCAGTTCGGCCGTGTGAGCGGCATTTCGTTCGTAATGTGGCAAGACGACGGGGCGATCATTCAACTGATCCAGCAATCGGTTTTGTCTCCAGCGCTGCGCATCTACCTGAGTATTGGAGAGCTAGAGACCGACAATGCCGACTTTAATCGGATTGCCCATGAACATGTTGAGTTGGCAAGGCAAAAGCTGATCGCAGCAGGGGTAGCAGAGAATCGAATTCGATTCGACTTCATTCCGGGCGGAACGCATCATGAATCCACATGGGGTCCGCTGTTTGCCGAGGCTCATCGTTGGCTGCTCCAGCCATAATGTTGCGCTTTAAACGTACAATAGAGGATGTAATCGCAGCTTAACCGTATTTCCCCAAACCGCAAAAATCCGCAAATCCATTGGATTTGCGGATTTTTGCGGTTTGAAGAAGCATCTCCAACGAATACAGTCTGTCTACATGTTTTTATATTGACAACAATAAACCCTGCCTATATAATTTACGAGAGATTGATAATCATTATCAATAAATTTATAAGTAAAGAAGGGTCTACTATGAAAGCTAGAAAAAAATTGACTGTGCCAATGATTATATCCTCACTTGCGCTTGTGCTCGTGCTGGCAGGATGCGGCGCAAACAGTAACAGCAATAGCAACGCCGGCGCATCGGCTACTAATGCTCCAAGCGCGACGAACGCGGCGAGCGAAGCGCCAGCTTCGGAACAATCCGCGACTCAGTATCCAATTACGATTAAACATGCGCTCGGCGAAACGGTAATTGAAGAGAAGCCGGAACGCGTTGTTACAATTTCGTGGGCGAACCATGATATCGCTCTTGCTCTTGGTGTAGTGCCTGTCGGCTTCTCGGAAGCAAACTACGGCGTTCAAGACGGTTCCAGACTGTTGCCTTGGACGAAAGCGAAGCTCGAAGAGCTTGGCGCAACGGAACCTAATTTGTTCCAGGATACGGACGGTCTTGATTTCGAAGCGATCTCGGACGCAAATCCCGATGTCATTCTGGCGGCTTATTCCGGCATCACTCCGGAAGAATATGAGACGTTGTCTCAGATCGCACCGGTTGTCGCTTATCAGACGGCGCCGTGGGTAGCGAGCTGGCGTGAGCAGGTTCAATATGATTCCATAGGCATGGGCTTGCAGGCCGAAGGCGAGCAGCTCATTAAGGACACTGAGAGCCTCATCAAGGAGAAGGCTGCCGCACATCCGGAGCTTGCGGGCAAGAAAGCTGCCTTCGTTTACATCAATCCTGCCGATCTGTCGACGCTCTCGGTTTATGCTCCCGGCGATCCTCGTGGAGACTTCCTGATCGAGCTTGGCATGCCATTCTCGGATGCTCTGGCAAGCCTCGCGACGGACAGCTTCTACCTGCAGCTTAGCGCCGAGAACGCCGATGCGCTCAATGATACGGATATTATCATCACCTACGGTGACGACAAGCTGCTTGCTGCGCTTCAGGCCGATCCGCTGCTAGGCAAAGTTCCTGCAATCCAAAGAGGATCCGTTGTAGTAATTGAAGACAATACGCCGCTTGCGGCTGCGGGTAACCCGAATCCACTGTCGGTTGCGTACACGATCGATGAATATTTGGGATTGATCGGAGAAGCAGCCAAGAAGATCAATGAGTAATCCATCGTCTCTTACCGATAAACCGCAGGGATCGATTACGCCGACTTATTTTACAATCGTTTTGATTGTTTGTCTGCTCGTGCTCGGCATTTGCGTGCTTGCATCGTTGGCGTTCGGTTCTCGAATAATCGCATTTCAGAATGTAGTGGACGGATTGTTTAACCCGTCCGCCGATTCTTATGACGCCGATGTCATTCGTCAACGAATGACCCGGACGGTGTTCAGTCTCTTATGCGGCGGCGCGCTTGGTGTCGCGGGCGCCTTAATGCAAGCGGTCACCCGCAATCCGATTGCGGATCCGAGCATTCTCGGCGTGAACACTGGCGCAGCTTTGTTTGTAGTTGTCGGGATTGCTTTTTTTAACATTGGATCGGCGAATGAGTACATTGTATTTGCATGCGTCGGGGCAGCGGTTACTGCATTATTCGTGCTTGGAGTAGGCTCGTTGGGACGAGGCGGAGCTACGCCTGTCAAGCTTGTGTTAGCGGGGGCGGCCACCAGCGCCGTTCTTGCTTCGCTCGTGAGCGCTATTGTTATTCCGCGCACTAACGTTCTAGACCAGGTCCGGCGTTGGCAGGTAGGAAGCGTCGGGGGAGTTAGCTGGAGCGATATTGCGACGTTCTCCCCTTTCTTCCTGATCGGTATTCTAATTGCCGTAATCACGGCTCCTGCCTTGAACGCTTTGGCTCTGGGTGACGAGACGGCGACCGGCTTAGGCGTGAGGACAGGAGTGCTTCGGTTAGTGTCGTCGTTGGCTGCCGTTGTGTTGTGCGGTACGGTAACCGCCCTTGCAGGACCAATCGGCTTTGTGGGGCTGCTCTCGACACATCTGATTCGGTTAATTATCGGTCCCGATCAGCGTTTCCTGATTCCGATGTCGGCTTTGGTTGGAGCTATTGTACTTACGGGCTCCGACGTCTTGGGCAGAATTCTTGGAAGACCAGGGGAGCTGGAGGTAGCCGTCGTAACCGCCTTCGTCGGCGCCCCAATTCTAATTCTAGTAGCGATGAGATCGAAAGTGCGTACCTTATGATGAATAATACGATAAATATGATTATGTTGGGCAGACGTCAGAGACGCCGTCGATATGTGCTGGTTACGAGCATTCTTGCGGTCATCTCTTGTGCGCTTTGCGGTTTGATGCTCTATTTGGGAAATACGATCTATTCATTGGATGTCATTATTCGGGTGCTGACGGGAGAGAAAATTAAAGGGGCAACATTTGCGATTGAAACGATTCGGCTCCCTAGAATGCTGGCGGGACTGTTCGCCGGCTTCGCCTTCGGCTTGTCCGGCAGCGTCTTCCAGACCATGCTGCGCAATCCGCTTGCGAACCCGAACGTACTCGGCATAACTACCGGCTCCAGTGTAGCGGCCATCTTTTGTATCGTGATTCTGCATACGAGCGAAGCCGTTGTTTTCGTTGCCTCGGTCCTTGCCGGGCTGGCTACGGTTACGCTTCTCTATTTTTTGTCCATAAGAAAATCTTTTTCGCTCGGGCGGCTGATTCTAGTTGGCATTGGTCTAGATGCGATGCTTGGAGCCGTTATCTCTTATCTGCTGCGGATAAGCGCTGAGTATGACATAGCCAAAGCTTATCGTTGGTTAAGCGGCAGCCTAAACGGTTCGCAGATGGATGAGCTTCCGCCGCTTATCATAACGGTGCTTGTATGTACTCCGGTTATTATTCTGTTAGGGAAGCCTCTTGGTCTGCTTGAGCTGGGCGAACAGGCAGCCACTTCACTGGGGATCCATACGAACAGAACTCGAATAGCGCTGATCCTGGGCTCGGTATGCATGATTGCAGTCGCTACCGCGACAACAGGCCCAATTGCTTTCGTGGCCTTTCTGGCTGGACCAATCGCAAGCAGATTGGTGGGCATAGGTTATTCCACGGTAGTGCCGGCTGGTCTTGTTGGCGTTATCTTGGTTCTGGCAGCGGATTTAATCGGACAATTTGCATTCGAGACCAGATTTCCTGTAGGCGTGATCACCGGAATCCTCGGGGCGCCTTATCTGATCTATCTGCTCATCCGAATGAATCGAAAGGGAGATTTCTAACATGAAGCCGAAGCATCAGTTCCAGGCGGAGCAAGTCGTCTCCGGTTATGAACAGAAAAGGGTTGTCCATGGAGTAAGTATCTCCATTCCAAGCAATCAGATAAGCGTTATAATCGGAGCCAACGCCTGCGGCAAGTCCACTCTGCTCAAAACCATGGCAAGGCTCATCAAGCCAGAATCCGGTCATGTTATGCTTGATGGCAAATCTATTGATCAATACCCGCCCAAGCAGTTAGCCAAGATCGTCGGGTTGCTTCCGCAATCGCCTATTGTGCCGGAAGGTATCAGTGTCGCGGATCTGATCGGTCGAGGCCGATTCCCGCACCAGACTTGGCTCGGCGGTTGGACCAAAAAGGATTACGAGGCTGTCGCGGAAGCGATGGAGATTATGAAGATAACGGAGCTGGCCAATAGCAATATTGACGAGTTGTCCGGCGGTCAACGTCAACGTGTCTGGATTGCGATGGCTTTGGCCCAACAGACCGACATTTTATTTCTTGACGAACCGACGACTTTCCTGGATATTACTTATCAAGTCGAGATACTGGATTTGCTCACCGATCTGAATCGGAAGCGCGGAACGACGATCGTCATGGTTCTGCATGACATCAATTTATCCGCCCGTTATGCCGATCATATTTTCGCGCTCCGCGAAGGTAAGCTGGTAGCGGAAGGCGATCCGTCCAAGGTCATCACGAGCGATTTGATTAAGGATGTCTTCGGACTCGATTGCACGGTCATTGCCGATCCTGTTTCCAAATCTCCGCTGATCGTACCGATCGGGCGCCATTATGTGTACGCTTGATTGTCTGCAACTGGAGGGGCTTTTCCTGACAAAGGAAAGGCCCCTTTTTGCCATAGCTTAGTGGAGTTTCTGCCGGCTTCTCATATTCAATGACTGTTTCCATATTTATTTGTCAGACGTATTCATTCCGCATTAGGAACAAACAATAGGGTTGATATCCTATCATGCGGCGGGAATGCGAAAGGAATAGGTTGATTATGGGAAGTAAAATGCGGGATTGGATCAATAAGCGGTCGCCTGCCCAGGTGATTACCGGTTATTATTTAGCGGCGGTTATCATATCGATTCTGTTGTTCAGCCTTCCTGCCGTTCGTAAACCCGGCGTTTCGGTATCCTTTTTCGATACCGTCTTTACTGCCGTCAGTATCGTAAGCGACACGGGGCTCGGCGTATTTAATGTGGCGGAAACCTACAGCGTATTCGGCTATTTCGTCATTATGCTCGTATTGCAATTCGGGGGTATCGGCATCATGGCGATGAGCACGTTTTTTTGGCTTCTGTTCGGCAGAAAAATCGGCTTGCGCGAACGCCGTCTGATCATGGTCGACAATAATCAGTTCGCTATATCGGGTCTCGTCAAATTGGTTAAAGATATTTTGATTATCACTCTTCTGACCGAGCTCATAGGGGCGCTTATTTTCGGATTTCGATTCTTAAACTATTACGACACCTGGGAGGAAGCATTCGTTCAAGGGTTGTTCGCGGCAGTCAGCGCCACGACGAACGCCGGAATGGATATTACCGGCCAATCGCTTATGCCTTACGCGCACGACTACTTTGTGCAGCTCGTTACGATAACGCTTATCGTGTTCGGGGCAATCGGGTTTCCCGTGCTGATCGAGGTAAAGGCGTATATTTCCCACAAGCGGAGGAGGCTTACGAACCGATTCCAGTTTTCGTTATTTACGAAGATAACGACGTCCACTTACGGCATTCTCCTTGTTATTGGGGCTCTTCTTATTTGGCTGATGGAAAACCAGCATTATTTTAAGGGTATGTCGTGGCATGAAAGTCTGTTCTATGCCTTGTTCCAATCGACAACGACAAGAAGCGCCGGACTTACGACAATGGATATTAACGACTTCACAATGCCGACTCTGCTGCTTATGAGCGTCTATATGTTTATTGGGGGGTCCCCTAATTCCGTAGGCGGCGGTATCCGGACGACCACTTTCGCCTTAAACATATTGTTTATTTATCACTTTGCAAAAGGAAACCGCTCCATCAGAGTATTTAATCGGGAGCTTCATCCGGACGATATATTGAAGTCGCTAGCGATCTCGTTGCTCGCGATTGTCTTATGTTGCTTATCGGTTATCACGATTTGCATTACCGACAGGCAGCATCCGCTTATTGCTATTGTGTTGGAGGTTTGCTCCGCCTTCGGCACGGTAGGCTTGTCTACGGGAATTACCCCGGACCTTAGCATTATTGCGCAATGTATACTCATGATTTTGATGTTTCTCGGAAGAATCGGCTTAACGACCTGCTTATATTTCATTGGCGGCGGCCTAAACGATGCAAAGTTCCACTATCCTGTAGAGAGGGTAATGACGGGTTAAAGAAAAGGCCATCCGGCAAAGGATGGCCTTAAGCTTGTCGTTACAGACTTATGCGATAGGATTGGGTACGCAGATGTCTCTTATGGCGTTCATTGCGAACGGATCTGAAGGGACTGCAAGTATCCGTTCCTAAGTCCAACGGCGTATGGTGGGATGATTGGCCCGGCTTGAGATGCCCAATCCTGCTTGTTCATGGCGGTAAGAGCTTCATTCGGTCACCGTTAGGAGTGACGCCATCCTTGGAACAACTACTATTCCACTTCGATGGCTTTTACCGTTTCGCCCTCGATTAATACGGGCTGGTAGTAGGTGGTGGTCGGCAAGTCCTTTTTGCCTTGTAAATTCTTAATGACCCAGTCCGCTGCGTCGCGTCCCATTTGTTCTTGGGGGTGCGTCAGCGTCGTGAGCTGGATATTGGCGTTTTTGGCGATATAGGAATTGTCTTGGCCAATAATGGATAGCTCGTCCGGAATGGAAATGCCCAGCTTTCTGCAGACATGTACGACTTCCAAGCCTACCTCGTCGTTGTAACACACAAGCGCGGTTAACTCATCCCGATTGTCGTTCAGGTACGCTTCCAGGTTAGCGGACAGGTCCGGCTTCGTCTCCGTATCGAAAGACAGCACATGCTCTTGTTGGAAACGCAATTTGGCTTCTCCAAGAGCCTTAATAAACCCCTTCATTCTAAACTTACCTTGCAAATCATCCATTTTCGCAATAATGCCAATCTGGGTATGTCCTTTGGCAATCAGTTCCCGGGTTGCGAGATAGCTGGACTGCACGTCATCCAGGCAGAAGAAAGGAACTTCCAACTCTTCATAATAGGCATTGATCATCGCGAAAGGAACCTCCTGCTCCTTGAACGACAGATAATAAGCGATGTTAGGGTTGTATACGTTGCTTCGGGTAGGCTCTATAATCAATCCGTCCACGCCGTAGGACAGCATCATTTCCAACGCCTTTTTTTCCTGAGCGACATTATTATTGGTGCTGGCTAGAAGCAAGGAGTAGTTGTCTTCGTTTAATCGGCTTTCGATGCCGCGGATAATGGACGGAAAGATGTAGTCCGAGATATAAGTCGTGATGACGCCGATCGTCTTGTTCGCGGCTTTCGCACCCGTTCTGGAACGGTATTGGCTGCTGACGTACGTGCCGGAACCTCTCTCGCTGCGAAGGAAACCTTCGTTCGATAGCTCCAGCAAAGCCTTTCGAACGGTCTGCCGGCTAACATTGTAGCTCTCCTGCAAGGCGAGCTCCGAAGGGATTTTGTCGCCTGCTTTGTACGTCCCCGAAAGGATATAGCTTTTGATATCTTCAATAATGAGCTGGTACTTTGGCTTCATCTATTTCACTTCTTTCATCATCATTATAAAGTTGTACGTACATATTCTAGCATGAATGACATGGAATGCAACAATAATGACAACATTTGCGTCGCGAATGGTACAAGTTTGTTGCTTTTTCTTAAAGAAAAACGATATTTAGACGAAGAAGGACGGCATCTCGCCTTATGTTAGTATAACTATTAGACTATATTGACAAATGTACGTACAGAAAATATACTTAGGCTGTCAGTTAGAGAAAGCGCCTTCTTTACTTTGAAGGTTGCGATAGGAGCGGGTTCATATCGTGCAAACCGCGAACAGAGAGGGGATAGACGTGATCATGAATCATGTAGACTTGAAAGAAGCGATAACGAAGGGCGAAACTTCGCTCGGTATCGAATTCGGATCTACGCGGATCAAAGCGGTGCTGGTCGACCGTCGTTTCGAGACGATCGCATCGGGCAGCTTTGAGTGGGAGAATCAGCTGAAGGACGGATATTGGACATACAAGCAGGCGGATATTATATCGGGCCTCCAAACCGCTTATCGCGAATTGAAGCAGGATGTAGAGCGTCAATACGCAGTTACCCTAAAGACCGTCGGCGCAATTGGGTTTTCCGCTATGATGCACGGCTATATGGCCTTCGATGGAACGGGTGAGCTACTGGTGCCGTTTAGGACGTGGCGCAATGCAACGACGGGGGCGGCGGCAAGGGAATTAACGGACTTATTCCAATTCAATATTCCCGAGCGCTGGAGTATCGCTCATTTGTACCAAGCGATATTGAATCAAGAGGAGCATGTGCCTCGCATTGATTTCGTAACGACGCTGGCCGGATATATTCACTGGCTGCTGACTGGCAATAAAGTGATCGGCATTGGAGATGCTTCCGGCATCTTCCCTATAGATGAAGCTACCCATAGTTACCATCCAACGATGGTTAAGCAATTCAATGAATTAATCGCGGGCAAAGGCTATGCGCTGAAGCTTGAAGAGGTGCTTCCCAAAGTGTATCTCTCCGGCGAGCAGGCTGGCGGGCTAACGTCCGCGGGAGCCGCGCTTCTGGACCCGGCCGGGGATCTGCAGACCGGCATTCCGCTTTGTCCTCCGGAAGGCGATGCCGGCACGGGCATGGTAGCGACGAATAGCGTCAAGAAGCGTACGGGCAACATTTCCGTAGGAACTTCCGTTTTCGCGATGATCGTACTCGAAAAAGAATTGTCCAAGGTGTATCCGGAGATAGATATGGTCACTACGCCGGACGGCAGTCCGGTCGGCATGGTGCATGCCAACAACTGCTCCAGCGATCTTAACGCCTGGATGGGGTTGTTCCGCGAATTTTCCGAAGCGATGGGATATGGCGCGGATTCCGGCAAATTGTTCAGCGTGCTGTTGAATAAGGCGTTGGAAGCCGACCCGGACGGCGGCGGTTTGCTTAGCTACGGTTATCTCTCGGGCGAGAATATTACGGGATTGGATAAAGGCCGCCCGTTGTTCGTTCGCTCGCCGGAAAGCAACTTTAATCTGGCTAACTTCATGCGAACGCATCTATTCACGGCTTTCGGAGCGCTCAAGCTGGGCATGGACATTTTAACGGAAAACGAACAGGTGGCCATCGATAGCATTTTGGCTCACGGCGGACTCTTCAAAACCCCTGTCGTTGGACAAAAAGCGTTAGCCGCTGCGCTAAACGTACCGATCTCGGTTATGTCCACGGCTGGAGAAGGCGGGGCATGGGGCATGGCGCTTCTAGCTTCGTACATGACGGGCAAGGATCAAGGAGAGAGCTTGTCGGACTTCCTCGAGCAGAAAGTGTTCAAAGATGCCGAAGGGCAGGAGATCGCTCCTGATGCAACCGATGTACAAGGTTTCCAAACCTTTATTAAACGATATCAAGCAGGTCTTGCCATAGAACAAGCCGCTGTAGACCATCTGCTAGAGAACGGGAGGGACTAAAGTTGTTAGAGCAACTGAAAGAAGAGGTATACCAAGCGAATCTCGATTTGCCGAAGCACGGACTCGTGAAATTCACTTGGGGCAATGCGAGCGCCGTCGATCGGGATAGCGGCCTGTTCGTCATCAAACCGAGCGGAGTCAGCTATGAAAAGATGAAGCCGAGCGACATGGTCGTCGTGGATCTCGACGGTAAGGTGGTCGAGGGTGATATGAGACCTTCTTCCGATACCGCGACTCACGCCGTGTTGTACAAACACTATCCGCAAATCGGCGGCATCGTGCATACGCACTCGACCTGGGCAACGATCTGGGCGCAAGCGGGACTCGATGTTCCCGTCATGGGAACGACGCATGCGGATACCTTCTATGGCGCCGTGCCTTGCGCGCGGTTCTTGAACCAAGAGGAGGTTGACCGCGGATACGAGGCGGAGACCGGCCACGTTATTATCGAAACGTTCGAGAAGCGCGGATTGGATGTCATGGCGATTCCGGCCGTCCTGCTCCAAGGACATGCTCCTTTCACTTGGGGTAAAGACGTGAAGTCGGCTGTCGTGAACAGCGTCGTGCTGGAGGAAGTGTGCAAAATGAATTTGTACGCACGGCAACTGAACAACTTTGCCAAAGAACTTCCCCAAGGCATTCTGGATAAGCACTACCTTCGGAAACACGGCAAGGATGCCTACTACGGGCAGAAGTAATAGCCATTACGCCATTATAAAATAGTGAAAAGAGGATGATTAAGATGTCAACAACAGCAGCAAAACAATTCTGGTTCGTCGTAGGCTCGCAGCACCTGTACGGGGAAGAAGCGCTCGCTGAAGTGAAGGCCCATGCACAGACGATGACTGACGCATTAAACAATAGCGGCGTGCTTCCATATCCGCTTGTCCTGCAGGACCTTGCTGTCAGCGCCGATAAAATCACAAGCATCATGAAAGAAGTCAACTATCGCGACGAAGTAGCGGGCGTTATTACTTGGATGCATACGTTCTCGCCGGCAAAAATGTGGATTCGCGGCACGAAGCTGCTTCAGAAGCCTCTTCTTCATTTGGCGACGCAATATAACGAAAGCATTCCTTGGGCAACGATCGACATGGACTTCATGAACTTGAACCAAGCCGCTCACGGCGACCGCGAATACGGCTTCATCAATGCCCGTCTGAAGAAACAAAATAAAATCGTCGTAGGCTACTGGGAACGTGCGGAAGTGCAGCAGCAGCTTGCGGATTGGATGGACGTAGCGGTTGCTTATAACGAGAGCTTCAATATCAAAGTCGCTCGTTTCGGCGACAACATGCGCAACGTTGGCGTAACGGAAGGCGATAAGGTCGAAGCGCAAATTCAATTCGGATGGACGGTAGACTACTACGGCATCGGCGACCTTGTACAATATGTGAATGCCGTTACCGAGCAGGAAATCGATGATCTGATGGCTCAATACGCAGAGCTCTATAATTTCGATTATGGCACGTACAGCAAAGAAGCTTGGGAAGCTAGCGTTAGAATCCAAGCGGGCTATGAAATTGCGATCAAACGTTTCTTGGACGAAAAAGGCTACAATGCTTTCACGTCCAACTTCGAAGATCTGCATGGCATGAAGCAGCTTCCGGGCCTTGCCGTTCAACGCCTGATGGCGCAGGGATACGGCTTTGCCGGCGAGGGCGACTGGAAGACGGCTGCGCTCGACCGCTTGATGAAGGTAATGAGCCGCCATCAGAACACGGGCTTCATGGAGGATTACACGTACGAAATGGCTGCCGGTCAGGAAGCGATTCTGCAATCCCATATGCTCGAGGTCGATCCTTCCTTGGCAGCGGGCAAGCCGACCATTCTTGTATCGCCGCTCGGAATCGGCGATCGCGAAGATCCGGCGCGTCTCGTATTCGATGGCAAAGCCGGCGATGGCGTCGTCGTATCGATGGCTGACTTCGGCACTCATTATAAGCTGCTGATCAACGAGGTTACCGCATTCGAGCCGACGGTTCCGGCTCCTAATCTTCCTGTGGCCCGCGTTCTGTGGTCAGTGAAGCCGAACTTCCAGGATGGAGTAAGAGCTTGGATCGAGAATGGCGGCGGCCACCATACGGTCGTTTCCTTGAACCTGACGACAGACCAAATCGTGACCTACGCTAAGCTGGTTAACTTGGAATACGTCGTCATTAAGTAATCCATAATGAAATGCAAAAACCGTTTTTTCGTAAATGGGCGATTGTATGCCTTTACGAAGAAACGGTTTTTTTTAGAATAATCTCATATGCGAGAAGGGTATTTGAATTACTCTTTCCATAACATCCCGTCTTCACGAATACAGAATACAGATTGTCCGTCAGAGGAAGGGGCTTTAATTTGGAACAGGCCGCTGGTCGTTTCGATGATGGGCTCTATGCTCCAACAATCCTCGCCCATCAGAAGCTTCGCGTCGCGCGAAAAATGGCCATGCGCTTCGAAATAGTTGCGTTCACGGTAGTAGAGCCGGCGCAGCTCCCATTTGATCAGCTCGTCCGCCGGCAGCTCGAATGTCGAAGGCTCGCCGTTGTCATCCGTGAATACGACATAACCCCATAGTTCCGGATAATGCATATTAACGATGCCCATCGGCGACCACACCCAGTTATCTTCCGGATACGGCTTTCCCGTGTCCGGGTTGATTACTTTGCGGTATTCGCCATCGTGTACCTCGGCTTGCCACTCGACGCGCGAGAAATTGACGCGCCAGAACTCGCCGGAAGCCGGCGGTCGCTTATCAGCCGCGCATTCCCGTAAGCTGGCCCAAGGCATTGCCACTTCGACGCTCCACTTGCGGTTGTCCGCAGAAGGACGATTAAGCTCACCGTCGATATGCACGGCGGTCTTCAATCCTGCGATATCCCAGCCGTTCACCGGCGGGCCGCCATCCCGGTATGGCTTGACCAGAAGCAAATCCCATACCGTATTCAGCGCATTAATTTCGAATTCATAATATTGATGGCTGTCGCCGTCGGGATCGATAAAAATCTCGAAATCATTGTCATAAAAGATGACCGAATCGCGCTCTGTCAGCGTCGCCCAAATCTGATCCTCGATTAGCTCCGCCGCAAAGTAGAAATACTCGTCATCCCACAGCATTTTGACCCGCGTCTGCTTTGCGGGCTTGGGACGGAGATCGCCCTCGATATCGACGAAATCCCCGGTCCATTCCGCAGCCGCCCAGAAAGGCTTATCAACACGGCCGTCCAGCTCAAGCGGACCCTGCGCGCGTCGGCATAGATAGTGTTCAGGTGCATAGGCAATATTCGGTTCCGGCACTCCGCTTCTGTTCATATTCTCATCCTCCGTTTTGGTTTCGTTCATTAGTTATAATCATGAATGGTTCTACTTAAAATTCGCCAGTAAAAATTTTCTATTTGAATGACAATATTAAAAAATAAGCCTTAACCCTTCTTATGCAGCAGGGTTAAGGCTTTCGTTATCAAATCACGCATTAAGCTAGTCTCGTCTTGAAATCCTCATAGCCGAATTCGCGAACGACGCGGCAATTGCCGTCTTTGTCCTGCACGGCAATTGCCGGAAGCGGCATGCCGTTGAACGTGTTGGTTTTCACCATGGAGTAGATAGCCATATCTCCAAACACGAGTCTGTCGCCGTTCTTTAGAGGCTGATCGAAGGAATAGTCACCGATGACATCGCCCGTCAGGCAGGTTGGACCGCCAAGCCGGTAGGTGTAAGGCTTCTCGCCGGCTTCGCCCGAGCCGAAGAGCGGCGGGCGGTACGGCATTTCCAGAACATCCGGCATATGGCATGTCGCCGATGTGTCCACGATCGCAATCTCGATGCCGTTCTTATGGATATCCAGTACGGAGGTGACCATGTAGCCCGCGTTAAGCGCGATAGCCTCGCCGGGTTCAAGGTAAACCTTCAGACTGTAATTATCCTGCATTCGCCGAATACAAGCTTCGAGTCTCGGAATATCATAGTCGTCTCTTGTAATATGGTGCCCGCCGCCGAAATTAATCCATTCCATCTGCGGCAACCATTGCCCGAATTTTTCTTCGACCGCATTCAGCGTAGTCTCCAAAGCGTTCGAGTTCTGTTGGCAAAGGGTATGGAAGTGCAGTCCCGAAACACCTTCAAGCAGTTCAGGTCGGAAATTCTCCAGATTCACGCCGAATCTGGATCCTGGCGAACATGGATCATACATTTCATGTCCTTCTTGGGTCGAGCACTCCGGATTGATGCGAAGGCCGACTTTTCTGCCGGCTGCAAGAGCTTTGGCTTTATACTTCTCCAGCTGCGAGAAAGAATTGAAAATAATATGGTCGCAAATGGCTATAATTTCGTCGATCTCATCTTCACGATAGGCAGGGGCAAAGACGTGATTTTCTTTGCCCATTTCTTCGTGTCCGAGCCGCGCTTCGTATAGCCCGCTCGCCGTCGTACCGCATAAATATTGTCCGATAAGGGGATACATCGCGGTCATTGAAAAAGCTTTTTGCGCCAGTATGATCTTAGCTCCCGTACGCTGCATGACGCCGTTCAAAATCTTTAGGTTTTTCTCGATGAGCGCTTCATCGACTACGAAACAGGGTGTCGGTAATTCCTCGAACCGCATATTAACGAACGAGCTCCGGTTTTTTTGCATCCTCAGGCAACGTGTCAACAAGGACTGGGTTAAAGTCCTCTACCCAAGGAAGGCCCCATTTGTTCAGCTCTTCCATGAACGGATCAGGATTGAACTCTTCGACATTGTATACGCCTGGTTTATTCCATTTGCCAGTCATGACCATTGCCGCGCCGATCATGGCAGGAACGCCAGTCGTATAGGAAATGGCTTGCGAGCCGACTTCTTTATAGCACTCTTGGTGGTCGCAAACATTGTAGACGTAATACGTTTTTTCTTGGCCGTCTTTTTTGCCTTTGAAGATGCAGCCGATGTTCGTTTTGCCAACCGTACGCGGTCCTAGGGAAGCCGGGTCCGGCAGAAGAGCTTTAAGGAATTGAAGCGGAATGATTTGTTTTCCTTCGTATTCGATCGGTTCGATGGAAGTCATTCCTACGTTCTCAAGCGCCTTCAAGTGCATGAGATAGCTTGGGCCGAATGTCATGAAGAAACGGATGCGTTTCAGGCCAGGCATGTTTTGCGCAAGGGACTCAAGCTCTTCATGGTAAAGCAGATACATATCTTTTTCGCCGACTTCGGCGAAGTTGTAGCTGCGTTTGATTTCCATCGGTTTCGTTTCGATCCATTCACCGTTTTCCCAGTAACGGCCGTTAGCCGATACTTCGCGGATGTTGATCTCCGGGTTGAAGTTGGTTGCGAACGGATAGCCGTGATCGCCGCCGTTGCAATCCAGAATGTCGATATATTCGATTTCGTCAAAATAGTGCTTCAGCGCATAAGCGGAGAATACGCCGGTTACACCTGGGTCGAAGCCGCTGCCGAGCAGAGCCGTGATTCCAGCTTGTTCAAAGCGCTCGCGGTAATCCCATTGCCATTTATATTCGAACTTCGCCGTATCTTCCGGCTCATAGTTCGCTGTATCCATGTAGTTCGTTTTAGTGGCCAGGCAAGCATCCATGATCGTCAAATCTTGGTATGGCAAAGCTAAGTTCATGACGATATCCGGTTTGACTTCGTTAATCAAAGCGATCAACTCGTCTACGTTATTCGCATCGACCTGCGCTGTCGTGATTTTGGTTTTGCCGCCGTCCAATTTGGCTTTCAGTTCGTCGCATTTGGATTTCGTGCGGCTGGCGATGCAGATTTCCTCGAATACTTCGCTGTTTTGAACGCATTTATGAATTGCTACTGATGCTACGCCTCCGGCGCCAATGACTAGTGCTTTTCCCATTTTTCCATTCTCCTGACCCAAGTAAATTTTATCGTTTCTAAAAAACCAACAAAAAAAGCAAGCGAAACACGCACCCATGCGCATCACACTTGCTTTGATATGATTAAATATAAAGTCATTCCCAATAAGCATGACTGGACAAAGCTCTTGCGTGCTCGTCAGTCAGCCATAAAACGTAAAGTTTCATGGAAAGGCCCTTCATATTCAAATATATCATGTTAGGATCAGAGTCTATATAGCAAATAATTACTTTTACCACTCTTATTGACCGTTTCACAAGTTGATGTGCATATGCACTTGGTTGTAAAGTAACCAACTTATAAAATTTGAGCTTTTAACTCAATCAATAAAGCAACGAAAGTTGCCGATCGGCATTTGACCCGGCTGTCCGTATGGCCTTAACTTCTTGGTGGAAGTGGTCAAAGATTATCTGCTTGGAAAGATCCTAGATACATCCGAATATTAGCTTTCCAAAAATCATGCTCCTTCATAATAGCAGGATAGCGATTCTGGAGCAATATAAATTTTTAGGAATCGCATATTTTTTTTCGCGATGTCGAAATCTAGGGCGATGGGCATGGATAAATCGAATGTCACCTACCATCTGAAGATAATGTATGAAGCCGATCTAATTCGGTTCATGCGGGAAAGGCAGGACAAGAAGAATTTTTTGTTTAAGGGGCAGGAAAGCCTATGATCAATGAGGGTGACCGAGTTAAACGAATATGAGGAAAAGAGTGATTAAAGACATGATGAACCGCAAAATCCTGTTGCGCTCCCGTCCGCAAGGCTGGCCGACGGATGAGAATTTTGAATTCCAAGAAGCGCCGTTGCCGCAGCCCGGAGAAGGCCAGGTGCTCATCCGAGCCATCTATTTGTCCGTAGACCCTTATATGCGTGGGAGAATGAGCGCGGCTAAATCTTATGTCGAGCCTTACCGGATCGGGGAAGTTATCGAAGGCGGAGGCGTAGGCGAAGTTATCGAGTCCCGTTCGGACAAGTTCCAGCCGGGCGACAAGGTATTGGGCATGCTCGGCTGGCAGCTGTATGGCGTCGCGGATGCGGACAAGCTCCGCAAGATCGACGAGCAGACAGCTCCGCTCTCAGCTTATCTCGGCGTTATCGGCATGACAGGGCTGACCGCTTATTTCGGATTAATGGATATCGGCCGTCCGAAGGCCGGCGAGACCGTAGTCGTATCGGGTGCCGCGGGGGCGGTTGGCTCCATTGTTGGTCAGATCGCCAAGATTCAAGGCGCAAGGGTCGTGGGAATCGCAGGCTCTGACGACAAGACGGCATGGCTGACGGAGCAGCTCGGCTTCGACGCCGCGATCAATTACAGAACGACTCCTAATCTGAAGGATGCTTTGGAGAAGGAATGCCCGCAGGGCGTGGACGTCTATTTCGACAACGTCGGAGGAGATATTACTGACGCGGTTATCGGCCAGTTGAACGATCATGCGCGTATTGCGTTGTGCGGCTCTATTTCCGCCTACAACGATTCGGAAGGCAAGGACATCGGCCCTCGGGTTCTGGTCAAACTAATCAAGACGCGCTCGCTTATGAAGGGGTTTGTCCTGGGGGATTACGCCGACCGTTTACCGGAGGGAGCCAAGATGCTCGGCCAATGGCTGTCCGAAGGCAAGCTCAAATACGAAGAGACCGTTATCGAAGGGTTCGATCGCATACCCGAGGCACTGCTCGAGCTCTTCAAAGGGACCAACATCGGCAAAATGCTCGTCAAGGTCGGGTAGTTACTAAACGCACCTCCTAGAATTGACATTGGAAAAACCGCGGGTTATTCCGATAATAGTTCTAGGGGTGCATTTTTTAAATATAGGAAAGTATAAGTTTCACTCTTATACATACGCCTATATTTCAACGCGAAACGTAAGCTTTTGCCGCCAGAGGGCGGCGTCAGCCGTTTACGCTTGTGGCCACTTCAATAAAAAATAAAGAGGGAATACGATGGAGTGGAACGCAGGACCCATATATAGCGCAATTGTAATCGGATTGATCATCCTTATTTATTCTAGGGAATACGGCGGTATACGAACCATTCAGAATCAGATGTTTCGAATGACTTTGATGACTACGATTTTATCTATGATCAGCATCTTAATTTCCGTAAAATTAAACATGGCGATGACCAAGTTTCCTCTATTGCTAGTCGAATTTTTTAATGTGTTGAGCAGAATTTCAATGACGGTCATTGCGCCGCTATTCTTTTATTACACGATAACGATTATTTGGTCGATTAAAGAAGTATTTTTCAAGTGGATACGATTTACCGTTTGGGTTTATATGCTTTTTGCACTGATGATTATGAGTTCGCCATTTTCAGGCATTATTTATACGATTTCTGATGACCACACTATTGAAAGAGGACCGTTGTATAACTTAATGTACGCTGTGCCTGCATTCTATATTGTGCTGCTTCTCGTTTTATTGTTCTTTACGCGTCACAGACTTTCACGAAGTTTGAATCTTGTTATATTGTCATTTCCAGTGCTGTGCCTCATCTTCGTAACGATTGAATTTATTTATCCTTATTTACTTATTTCGAGTACTGCAGCGACTGCATCGTTGGTGATTACTTATTTGTATATCCAGAACAAAAAAATTCTCGAGGATGATTTGACAGGAACGATGAACCGTCGCGCGTTTGCCAAAGTCGTAAGCATGCGTTTAGAGGATCGAAGTCCATTCAAAATTATTGTCGTAAGTTTGGACGAATTTAGAAGCATTAATAATCATTATGGCGAGCAGATCGGGGATCGTCTTTTGCAAGAAGTAGCTCATTACTTAATGAATGCACAGTCTAATGCCCAAGTATTTCGTCTTTCGGGTGATGAGTTTGCTCTATTAACAACGGTTACCGAACAGCAGCAGCTCATTCAGGCGATAAGTATCCGTTTGTCTCAGCAGTGGATTATAGGAGGAATTAAGCTTTCTATTCATGCTACGATTGCTGAGCTTAATATTCCGGAAGTGACGGATACGCTCGAGGATACGGTTCATGTGCTTGAATATAGTATTCGCGAGGAAAAATTACTTCATAAGAACAGTGCGATTACGATTAATAGTGGCGCGTTGGAACGCATGCATCGCAAAAATAAAGTGTATGAGTATTTGAAACAGACGATTGAAAGACGAGAGCTGGAAATTGTTTATCAGCCGATTTATCATGTTGAAACCGATAGTTATCCCGTTTTCGAAGCATTGGCAAGACTCACTAGTCCGGAGCTTGGACCGATTTCTCCACTGGAGTTCATTGCCATTGCGGAAGAGAAAGGACTTATTAATCAATTAGGTGAGGTTTTGCTGGAGCAAGTATGTAGAACGATCAGAAAGCTAGAGAGCAATGGCACTCCGTTTCAACATATTAATATTAATTTCTCGCCCATACAAATGATGAATGACAATATCGTTTCGGAAGTAGAACATGTGATTCGGAGAGAACAAGTAGATCCGGCTCGTATTCATCTGGAAATTACAGAAAGTGTAGTGATCGATAATTTTGACAAGATTAATAACATTATGAATGGTTTCGATCGTCACGGTATTCATATTAGTCTCGATGATTATGGAACGGGCTATTCTAACTTGTCTAACATTATCCATTTGCCGTTCAAGGGGATTAAGATCGATAAATCTTTGTTGTATCGGGCCTCGGAAAGCCAATCCACTTTCGTCATCATTCAAGCTTTGTCTCGCTCTTTCCAGCAAATCGATAAACTTATTGTGATTGAAGGCGTTGAGACGGAGGAGCATATTAAGCTTGCTCGCGCGATTGGCTGCGACTACTTGCAAGGTTATTATTTCGCTAAGCCTATGACGACGGAAAATCTGATTGTTTTTTTGGAGGGTAAATCTCTCTCATAACTTATAAGTCCGCTACGTTACAATACCCTGTATAATAGCAATGGAGGAGAGGGCGGAAAAATCCATATAAGAGGATGGATACTAGATTTACTTAGGAGGCTTACATAAATGTTAAGAGGTAGGAACAAAGTTGCATCCATTGCACTCGTATTATGTTTATTTATAGGTATGTTTCCAAATACGATGATCGCTAATGCGGAGAGCTCATCATCGAAGGACTTTCTTTCTTTTTCCGTAGAGGGAAATCCCGGTGTTATTGACGACGTGAACGCTACGATTGAGGTTATCGTGCCTTACCGTTCTGCGGTCAATAATATGCTTGAAACGTTTACGGTTAGCGAAGGTGCATCTGTGCTTAATCATACGAGTAATGTTACACGATCAAGTTATGAGAATGAAGTGGAATTAACGGTTGTCGCTGAGGATAACACTACCAAAGTTTACAAGGTAACTGTAACCATTGGACCAAGCAACTTAAAATCGATCACCTTATTTAACTTATTGGATCCGGCAACGACAGGTTTTATTGATGATGAGGCTTATGCTATCTTTCTCTACGTTCCGCAAGGTACGAATATAAAAGCGTTAAAGCCTACATTCGAGACAGATGACAGCGGGGCTCAAATCCTAGTTGATGAGGTTGTTCAAACTAGCGGTAGCACCGCGCAAGATTTTTCGGAGCCCGTAATTTATACCGTAAAAGCGCTGGATGGCAGCACGCGAAACTATACGGTAACCGTTAATTTTCAAACCGAGCCTAGTACGGCCAAAGAAATCACTTTCTTTGGATTGGCTTCGCTGTCTTCGATTGGAATTATCGTTGAAACTAACCATACGATAACAATCACCGTTCCTAACGGTACGGACCGGACAGCGTTAGTGCCTACTTTTATAACGACGGGTACTAGAGTCATCATTATGAATGAATATCAACAAGAAGTACAACAAGTTAGCGGGGAAGGCGTCGTTAATTTTTCATTGTCTGTTGATTCACCTGTAGACTATGTTGTGTATGATGAAGCAGGCGACACTCAGACCTATAGAGTTACCGTGAGAGAAGCAGATAGCAGTGCCAGCTCAACCAAAGAAATGCAAACCTTCAGCCTTGGAGGAATAGCGGGTATCGTGGATGAAGATGCGCATACGATATCGGTTGTTTTACCTTCCGGTGCTTCGCGTCAAAACAGAATCGCCTCGTTCACGACTAACGGTGAATTCGTATATATCGGGAATACATTGCAGCAATCCGAGGTTACAGCAAACGAGTTTACGAGTCCGCAAACGTACACAGTAGTCGCTGCGAACGGATTGACGCAAAATTATGTGGTAACCGTATCGCTAGAAAATGAGCTGGATTCATACAATCTCATCTATCCTATAGAGGCGGTTGGTGTGATCGACCCTGATGATCATACAATCACGTTTGATATTCCGTATGGAACAGATCTGAGCGTAACCAAGGCGGAATTTGTTACGACGGGAGATCATCTTGAAATTAATGGTGTCGAGCAAATATCGGGTGTGACGGAAACGGATCTAAGTTTATCTCCCGTTATTCATGCGGTAGACTCTGACTATTCGTCTATTCCTTATACGGTGATCTTGAATATCGGTTTAAATCCGGCGAAGGAGCTTACCTCTTTCAAAATAACGAACCCAGAACGTAATGGGGTAGTCAATCAGGTGAACCATACGATCATGATAACCGTACCTTACGGTACGAACGTAACCCAAATAGCCCCGACCTTTACGAGCACAGGTTCAACTGTGAAGGTAGGGATCGAGAATCAGGTTAGCGGCGTTACAACGCAAAACTTTACGAATCCGGTAACGTATTCCGTATACGCAGCCGATGGCACCATTCAAGACTACGTCGTTACGGTTATAGTAGCACCACGCTCGTCTTCCGATAATAATCCATCCGTGCCAACGGAGCCGAATACTCCTACGCCAACGTTTAAGTCTGTAGTCAATCAAGAGAAGTTGTTGGCATATTTGAAGGGTAAAGTCGAGCAAGCGCCAATGAATCCGATTAACGGTGTATTCTCAGATGTTAACCAGCATTGGAGTAAGGAGAACATTGATCTATTCGTCAAATTGGGTTTCGTGACGGGTTATGAAGACGACACCTTCCGCCCGAATGCTCCGATAACTCGTGCTGAGTTTGCTGCCATGATCGTTAGAGTATTCAATCTTGACGCGCTAAGCAGCCCACAGAGCTTTACCGATGTGAAGGAAGGGTACTGGGCGAGTCAAGCTATTGAGGCACTGGCTGCCAACGGCATAATCGTTGGTTATGCAGACGGTACGTTCAGACCGGGCGAGGAAATTTCTCGTGCCGAGATCATAGCTATCATTAGCCGTATCGTAGACTTTAACGCGATAGAGAAGCACCAAGCGGTAGCCTTCAATGACATTGAAAGCTCTTGGAATGCGAATGAAATTCGTGCAGCGGCAGCTGCCGGAATCATTGAAGGACGCGCTGCAGGCAGCTTTGCTCCGGAAGAACAGTCGACTAGAGCTGAAGCTTTAAGCATTATACTGCGTGTACTGAATTTGAATCCCGATATTAAATCATTGCTGGACCAGCTTCAATCTTAATCTTGGCATATAAATAAATTTAACACGTCCCCAACCCCCGTAGGCTTTGCGCTGCGGGGGTTGTTTTTTTTGCGCGGATAGCTTTCACCTGTTGTAGTCTTGGTTAATGGTCTAATCAAGCAGCTTCAGCTCTTTTGCTTGCATAATTGCTTTCGTTCGGCGGTTTACCTTGAGTTTGGCGAATATATGCTTCACATGCACTTTGACGGTGCCGGCCGCAATAACGAGCCGTTCGGCTATTTCTTTGTTGGAGAGCCCCGCGGCAAGCAACGCCAGCACCTCCAGCTCGCGCTCGGTCAATGGCTCCTCTATCGCGTCAGTTTGCTCTGGCATTACTTCTACATCGCTATTCACGGCGGTAGCTTCATCTTCGGATGACTGGCGCAACACGCACATCATCAGAGCTTGCGAGGCCATTGCGAGCAGCACGCCGGTTTGCGCTGCATCGAGTACGCCGGTAGTAAGGCGATTCTCCAGAAAAAGCACGCCGAGCAGTGTGCCATGGATCTTGACGGGCATGCAAAGCATGGACTGCGGGCGATGCAGCGCCATGTATGGGTTGCGAGTGATCCAGCTGTCCGGCTCGCCGTTGTACGTAACGGTCTCTTGCGTCCGGTAAACGTAGCGGATAATGCCCTCAGGCAGCAGCGGGCTTCCTTGCAGCTCGCGCTCGGCGGCGACAGCAGCTTCATTCGGCTCGGCGTAGACTTGGATACGCAAATCGCCGTCGTTCGCTGACAGCAAAGCACCTGTGCCGGCGCCGGCATACGTCATAATGACCGTCAACAGCTCGGCAAGCATAGCATCGGCGCTGTCGCGTCCGGTAATGACGCGAGTTGCCCGCAGGATGGCGGCTAGTTCGGCTTCGAGATCGGAGGCGGGCCGTTCCTGCTTATCGGTAGCCGCTGCAGCTTCGACGGGCGTTAATTGTGCGTCTCGCAGACTGTCATGGCCGGCTTGCAGCTTTTGTTCGTTCCGATTTCCGCTCCGTTTATTGGTGAGCTGTGCAATCTTCCTGGGCAGCTCCCATTCCGAATAACCTTCAAGCGCTATCCGATCGTAATGGCGAGCGGACGCTTCCCGTCCGCTGCGCTCGTAGAATCGTCCGGCCAGCTCGCCCCCGAGCGCCTTAACGCGCAGATCGCCGTATTCGTAGGCTTCCCGGAGCGCCGTATCGTATAGCCGTTCGGCGTCTTTGATTCGTCCTCGCGCTTCGGCGTAGGCGGCATGCAGCAGCGTGCAGCGCGCCCGGAAGTTGGTCTCGCTGCCGTCCGCGAATCGGCGGAACCGGCGCAGCAGCTTTTGGATGCGGGCAGCTTTGCCGCGCTGCGGCACCCGTCCCTCGGCTGTGCAGGAGCCAATCATGGAGAGCGCTTCGTAGAAGCAGCATTCCGGCATATGCGGAAGATGAGTTGCATATGGCTCGTGCGGCGCTGCTTTGGCACTCCATGCCTCGGCTTCCTCGTAGCGTCCCTCGAGGCAGAATAACTGCGCTTTGTACGTGCTGTACTGGTAAAGCGTCGTTGCTGCCGTCTCTTCTTGCCCGATACGGGCGAGAAACGCCTCTTCCGAGAACCGGCCATCGTTGAAGGAAACCGGCGATTCCGTTCTTCCCTGCAGCGCGGCGATCCATTGCTCGTATAAAAAGAAGTTTTGCTGCACGAACTCGTCTTTTGTTGTCTCCAGCACGGTCAAGTACTCGGCAATGACGCGTGCCATTTCGCTAAGCGAGCTGCGTGTATACAGAGAATTGACGTGACCGCCCATTGCGTAGCTGGCAAAAATATAATTACCGGCGTTCATGCCGTGACGCATCGCCTGCGGCAAGTAGTAGTCGGTTTCGCGGGCGTCTCCGGCAAAAATGCTGCTGACCGCGCTGTACATGGTGAACGCCATGCTGCTGACCGAAGCCATGCCGCTGCTTTCGGCGAGTTGGATGCCCAGCCCCCCGAGTCTCCGGGCTTGTTTATGATTGCGCCAGGCGGTTTCCGCAAGCATCCCGTAAGCGGAGAAGACGACCGCTGTAAGCGGCGATTGGCCGCCGCGCAGCGACAACCTCAGCGCGTGGCTCGTCAGCATAAAGAAAATGCTTTTGTCCGTAAAAAAGCTGGATGGCACAATAGCCGCGATTTGTCCTAATGCAGCGGATAGCCGCGGATCGGTCATCTCAGGCAGTAGATGCGACCGTTTCCGTGAGCGCAACAGCAGCCAGTTTGTTTTCCACTTCTCAGTTAGAAGCCGCAGCGGTCCCGGGTCAGAAGACAGGCGAATACCCAATTCAGCTAAGCTATGCAGCCCAAGCGCCGTTCCTTCGGTATATTTGCCTTGGTTAATCAATTGCATAATGCGAATCATTCGAATGCGGCTGCGCTCAATCGGGTTCCGAGCTCGTGTAAGCAAACGTTCAATCCGTTGCAGCGAATCTTCCGACTGGCCGCACAGATAAGCGCATTCTGCCAAACGGGCGTGCAGCTCAAAGCATAATTCAAAGCGGTTGTTCCAATGCTGCTCCTTCAGTAACGAGCTTCCGTGAAAGAAATATCCGAGCGCGGCGTCATAGGCCGAAGAAGCCAAGGCGTAATTGCCGGCCTTTAAATTCAGTACCGCAAGCGACAGTCTCTCTTCGTCGCCGCGCAGAAGTTCCGCCCCGCGATTCATATGCAGCGCCTGCTCGAACAGACGCTCATCGCTATCGCTTTCGTCTGAGCCGCTGGCAGAGAGAGCCCGTCCAATCGCAAGATGGAGCTGCTGACGTTTCGATTCATCCATACGGCCATAAATCAGCTTTTGAATGCTGTCATGGGTGAAGCGGTCGTTTCCATCAGGCTGTGTGACAACCAGTCCTTCGACTTCCACCGCATGCCAAGCTGTCAAGCTGTCTTCTGCGGAGAGTCCGCATACTCGCGCGGCAAGCTCGGTAGTAAATATGAAGCCAATGCAGGACGCGGCCTCCACCAGTGATAAGGCAGCTTGCGGAAGCAGTCTAAGACGATACTCCAGAAGACCGCCGATCTCGAATTCCGCATCATCGACAGGGACAGAATCGAGCTGCCATTGCCACATATTTTTATCGACCTGAAACTGTAATCGCCGTTCATCGCGCAACCGGAGCAGCAGTTGCTTGAAATGGAACGGATTGCCGCCGGTATGCGTGACAATCGCTGTACTAAGGGGTTGCGTCTGTTGCTCATCCGCGCCAAGCGTGTCTGCCGCCAGCTGGTTTAATGTTGCCATAGGCAGTGGAGAAAGCCGGATTTGTCTTACGGCGGTTTGCTCTGATGCGCTTCCCTGACCGCTCAAGCCCGGGAGCTTAATCGAGGGGTCAAGATCGGGGCGATAGGAACCGACGAGCAGCAAGTATTGGCATTCCGGGTCGCGAATTAACGCATCGAGCAGCTGTAGGGAGGAGGCATCCGCCCACTGCAGATCGTCAATAAACAGCACAAGGGGATGTTCCTTGGCTGCAAGCGCCTGCGCAAAGCGGCGGAACGCATAGAGAAACCGTTTGCGCGCTTCCGCCGTTGGCAGTTCTTCTTCGCTGCCTGCGACGGTTCCAAGCAGCAGGCGAGCTTCGGGAATAAGGGCGGTAATGACGCCAGCAACACTGCCGATTGTCCGCGTCAGCTTAACGCGCAAAGCCTCAACGAAGGCTTCTGATTCGCCAAGCAGTCGGCGTATAAGACCGCGAAACGCTTTGACGATTGGCTCATAAGGGACGCCTGCCGCAAGCTGCTCGAATTTGCCGGAAATGAAATAATAGGAGTCGGCCAGCTTACCGTCGCGGAAGGTTTCCTCGATTAGCCTTGTCTTTCCAATGCCGGCCTCTCCGCATACATATACGGCTTCGGACGAGCCAAGGCAAACGGAACGGAACGCTTGCTCGAGCTGAACGGCTTCGGATTCCCGGCCGTAAAATCCGGGCGCTCCGTGCTGAGCGGGATTCCCTTGTTCACAGCCTTCAAGAGCAGCCAGCAGGTTTTCCGATGAGGCAAACCGGTTGTCTGGGTTTTTATCCAGCAGCTTCAGCACGAGTTGATCCAGCGCCGCCGGCAGCTCTGGAAGACGCCCGCATAGGGAAAGAGGACTTTGCGCTAGATGCATGTACATCCACTCCAGCGGATCATCCGCGGCAAAAGGCGGCTCGCCGGCAAGCATTTCATAGAAAATAACGCCTAATGAATACAGGGAGCTGCGCTCATCCTCCTGTCGTCTCATGCGGCCGGTACGCTCAGGGGAGCAGTAGGGCCAGTCGGCTTCGCTCAGCGGTCCGCTGCGTTCAGGCTGCATAAGCCGGACTTCGCCGCTTGCGGTAATTGCAATGGTATCTGGCCGCAAATCGGGCAGCGGACAGCCTTGCTCGCTGCTTGCGGCAAGCGCGACAGCCATTGCGCGCGCGAGCGGCAGAAATTGGTCCGAAGGCATCTTTGGCCGTGTGTTTAACCGTTCACTTAACGTAATAAAAGGCAGATTAATTGGTGATTCTAGCCTGTTGTGAGAACTAGGGGCATTCGACATCTATAAAACCATCCTTCGAGCAATCTAGGCATATATTCGAAAAATGAGGGTTTTTGTTTGTGGGGTATGACTGAATATTCCTCATAAACTAGTTTATCGTCAGTGGTTAACTATGTAAATTGTCGATTTACGGGGCAATAAAACGCCAGCGCCAAGGGCAAATCCCTGGCGCTGGCGTTTTATTGCTTTCGATATGTCTACTCGCCGATGCTTAAGACGAAGGTGACAATCGTGACGATGATGGTCGCGAATAGCATGATAATAAAATACCATTTTGAAAACTTTCGTGTGAAGGTTGTTCCTTGCAGCCATGACCCTACGTAAACGGCAATGGTGAAAATAATCATTGCGACCAAAGCAATTAATGCATTTTCCATCCGGTCGTCATTTCCTTCCTTTAGAATGTCTTTGTTTTCCTATATTAAAGAAGAGATGCAGGCTATTCCATACCTCGTTTGAGGTATATTTGCGCGAAAAATGCGGATTAAACGAAAAAATACCCCAAATGGGTAATAGTTTTCTGCAGAGCGGTGTATTAATCTTGTTGAATTAGAAGCGATTGCAAGTGCAATGATTTCACAAACGAAAGGAATATGAATATGCAGAAAAGAAGCTTATTGTCTACGCTGGCAGCCGTTACGCTGCTGCTGCCGCTAATTGGGTCGCTTGCGACAGCCGCTATGGTTACTCCGGTTAGCGCCGCAGCAGCTGCTACAGGAGAAGTCATGACCGGCTTCCAGAATGAGACCAATGATCTTTATGACGGTTACGTCACGGAATACACCTTCAGCTCGGGCGGCGTCGTACAGCAAAGCGCTGCTCCTCCGTCCGACGCTGATTGGATTACGCCTTCCAATATTAATGATACGGGTTGGGGCTATAGCTGGAACGAAGTGTTTACTTATAGCGATTTTGGCGAAATCGATGAGACAACCGACCCGATGAGTATTCCGCCAACGGCGGCTTGGGTAACGATTTCTTCTTTCCAACTTTCTTCGGTACCAATAGGAAATCCGGTCTATCATTATTCCGTTAACGGAACCGATGTTCTGACCGCCACGGATGCGTTGGATATTCCGTCCAACGCTCTGTGGGCAACGATTGTTTCCTTTACCGACGGCTGGAATCAAATTAAAAACGAAACGTTTACGGCATACACGCTGGAACGAACGATTCCATCCGTTACTTCGTTGGAGCTCACATCCGCTAACGGCCAAGACGGTTATCTGAAGAACGGCGCTGCGGTGATTCTTACGCTGCATACGGATGTTCGTATTGCGAGACCTGTTCTGGAGATGGCCGGCAATGATATGCCGGTAGCGGGAAGCGGCACGAGTTGGAACGCCGTCCTTACTATAACCACATCACAAGTGCCTGATGGAAATTTGTCAGTATCCGCTGCGTTCTATTCGGAGGAGGGGGTTCCGGGACAGGTTCAATACGGGACGACGGACGGTTCATCCTTCATAGTCGACCAAACGGCGCCAGCCCTTTCCCATTCGCTGTCTCCAGCGGGTGCGACAAACGAGGATGTGACGGTACAGGTTACGGCGAGCGATGCTGGAATCGGTGTTGGACTGATGAAGTGGGCACCGGGCACGCAATCGGGTTATTATGTCATAACAGAAGGAACGACGTTTACGGGAAGTTTTACGGCGACAGCTAACGGATCATATACGGTATATGCGCAGGATCAGCTTGGCAACCCTGCTATGTTTTTCATAACCGTCTCGAACATTGACCGTACAAATCCGACCGTATCACTTACGGCGAGTTCCACCGCACCGACGAGCGCCGATATTGCAGTGACGGCGACGGCTGCCGATAATGTTGCCATAGACAAGCAGCTATGGGCTGCGGGTTTGCAGAATGCGTCGTATTTTCAAACGGGAAACGGAACCTCGTTTACCGGTCAATTTTTTGCAACCGCGAGAGGCGCTTATTCCGTGTATGTGGAAGATACGGCTGGCAATTATGCGATAACGGCCATTACAGTGTCAAATGTATTCAAGACGGCGCCTGCATTGACGGTTACGGTTTACCCGGAGGCGCCGACGAATGATACGGTGCTGGTAGAGATTGAAGCACAGGCCGATGGGGAGGATGAAGGCAACGCGCTTGTTGCGCTCCGATGGGCCGAGGGCGATCAGGAGATCGCGTATTTTGCTGACGGCGGCGGTCAGGACGTTTTTACCGATCGAGCATTCGAAGCGAGCGAGAATGGGAAATATACGATTTATGCACGAGATACGGTTGGCAATGAGAAGATATCTATTATTGATATAACCAATATCGACCTTACAGCGCCTACGCTGACGCTGACGCCGGACGTTACCGCTCCGACTAACGATGACGTGACGATCACGGTGACTGCCGAGGATGCTGACAGCGGCCTCCGTCGGGTGCGATGGTCTGCAACGGAACCGGATTTTGATAGTCCGTGGCCTTCCAGCGAGGTGGAGGACGGCGAATTTACTGTGGAATCGAATGGAACTTACACCGTTATGGCTTTCGACAATGCGGGCAATGAAACGATTCGTCAGATTAGCGTGACGAACATCATGAACGACGTTCCCACGGTGCTGCTGCGTCCCGGGACGACCGCGCCTGTTGGCGATAAGGTTTCCGTAGCAGTGGAAGCCGCCGCCTTGGGCGCGGGCAATGCGATTGACGTTGTTTTGTGGGCAGCGGGAGATTTGCCAACCGGCTTTTTCCGTGAAGGGTTAAGCGATGATATTACGGAAGAATTGCAGTTCGATGTGACGAAGAACGGAATATACACGGTCTACGTTCGCGATATTGCCGGCAACGAAGCTGTAGAGAAGATACGAATTAATAATATTCGGAGTGCGAATACAGCACCTGGAAGCGTGCAAAAAAATGTGTTTATCGCGGAACTGAACGGCAAGCTGACGACGGGGCTGAATGAAACGATCACAAGCAGTCCCGACGGCTTGATTATGTATGATCTGAAGTTGGATGATGCAACGGCAATCGCCGCTCTTGCGCCGGCAAACGGTGAGGACGAGCTGCGTATTGAACCAGATGGCGATACCGCTCCACAGATTGATGCGGTTACGCTTACTCTGTCGGCAAAGGTGCAGTCACAGCTGAAGGAACGAGGCATTAGGCTTACTTTGGACATTGGCGACGCCATTTATGAATTGCCAGCTGGCTTTTCGGCTAACGGAGGCGGCGAGCTGACTGTGCAACTGAGGGCGCTGCGCCAGTCAACGGACGCCAATCAGCTGCTTACCGGCGCGACTGAATCCCGCTCTAAGGAGTGGCAACTGAAGCCTGCGGGCGTTCCTGTTGCGTTTACAACAAACGCAGCAGGTACAGCTGACAGTGATAGTTTGGTTATCCCGTTACCGGATAGACTTGACGCCACGGCGTCGCGCAAGCTCGCCGTCTACCTAGAAAGCGGCGACGATTACAAAACAATCTCAGCGGGCACAGTCCGTTACGATTCGCAAGGACGCGCAACAGGTATCGCGGTTGACGCCGGCGCTTCAGGCCGCGTGCTGGTGCTGCAGGCTGAGCCTATAGCTGTCACGTATGAACGCTACATTAACGGCTATGCCGACGGCAGCTTTGCTCCTTCGCGTACTATAACGCGAGCGGAGTTAGCGGCTCTTCTCATGAAGCTGTCTACGTCAGAAGACGTTACTAATAGCGGCGACGCAACTGCTGCGTACGGCGATGTGCCGCATACGCACTGGGCCGCTGACGCTATCGACTATGTGACTGCTGCCGGATGGATGGGCGGGGGATCGAACGGCCTGTTCCGTCCGGGTGATCAGCTGACGCGTGCGGAACTGGCTACCGTGCTTGTACGGTGGCGCGGGGTACAAGCAATCGGACGCACCGACTTTGCAGACGCGGATTCCCACTGGGCTTCCGAGGCCATTGCTTCTGCCGAGCGGAAAGGGTGGTTGGTCGGTTATACGGACGGGAGCTTCCGTCCCGATGCTAGCGTGACGCGTGCCGAGGCGGTTAAGGTGCTGAACCGTGTACTCGGTCGTCCATCGCTCGTGGAAGATGGTCTGTCTTGGTCCGACGTACCAGCCTCCCACTGGGCGGCTGACGCTGTTCGGTCCGCTTCGCAATCGTTCGATGCTCTTCATTATCTCAGCGGTAAGGTAGAACTGATCGTCAAATAAGAGTGAATTTATAATTAGATAAGCAAAAAGAAACCGTTTCTCCGTAGAATGGAAGCTTAACTTACCATTTACGAAAGGAACGGTTTCCTTGTATATTCAGGAGTAATAAATCTATTAATAATGGGAGAACTTCAAATGAGCTATGATTTAGTGAGCTCTCCTCTTTCATTGCCAATCGCCCTGCAATAGTTGAACGGAATTAGTCGGATGGCTGGCAATGGATGCTGCTACTCTAAGAGAGAAGGGAGGTTATTGGGGTGAATGTGATTGATCATTTGAATAATGCGCTAGACTATATTGAACAAAATCTAGAGGATGAAATCAATGAGCACGAAATTGCAAGGCGAGCTTATTGTTCTGTCTACCATTTCAAAAGAATGTTTTCCTACTTGGCGGGCATTTCGCTTCAAGATTACATTCGTCGAAGACGCCTATCGCTTGCTGCACTTGAATTGCAGAGCAGTACCGTGAAAGTGATTGACATCGCCATAAAGTATGGCTACCATTCCCCTGATTCATTTACGCGCGCTTTCCAAAGCCAACATGGCATTACGCCTACAGAAATGAGAGTCACGAACCAGTCGCTGAAAGTATATCCTCCAATGACCTTCCGTTTATCGATTGGAGGGAGCGAACCGATGAAGTTCAGAATTGAGAATAAGGAAGCCTTTCAGGTGATTGGGATAACCAATCGAGTTACGCCAGTTGATATGGGCGAACATCCGGGTGTCGAACATGTTTGGAGATCAACCGATCATGACACCTACGCCGAGCTGAAATCGCTCAACAACGTGGAACCGTACGGCATTCTCCATGTGGACAGGGGAGATGGGAGCGGACTTGTGAAGGGAGAATACGATTACTATTTATCCGTTGCTTCAACAAAGCCGTGCCCGGACAAGTTCACGCGATTAGACGTACCGAGTATGACTTGGGTCGTTATTGATGTAAAGGTTCCTTGGGGTCCTGAGAAGTGGCAGCAAATCTATGGGGAATGGTTCCCATCCTCAGGCTATGAGCAGATCGAAGGCCCAAGGATACAGATTGGCCCCGAAATTGCGATTGGCATAGAGAATCAAGTCAAAGTCATGACAGAAGAAGTGGAAGTCGAGTATTGGATACCTGTTAAGCAGGTTCGCTAGAATTGTTAATTGGTATATTTCACGAGCATTCGCACAAAAGGGCCATCCGGTAAAGGATGGCCCCAAAACTTCAATGAACGGCTAATTTAACTCCACGATCTTGTTGATGTCCGTACCTTCCGTATTTTTGCCCATCAGCCTGCGGAACAAGAATTTCGCCATCTTGAACTTGTTGCCGGAATCCCAATATTCGGCCGTTTCAGCCTTCACTTTAATGAGTACGAGATTAGGATCGTCATAGGACGTTTCCAACAGCTCCTCGTACATGGGATTCCAGAACTGCTTCAGCTTTTCGGTGCTGTCCACCAACTCGGCTTCGCCGCGTATAGAAACAAAGGATTTGCCTGCATAAGCTACGTTGACTTGCCGTTTCTGGAGCAATTCGTGGAACTTTCCGGTGTCTTTCTTAGTCAGGAACCATAGGTCTCCGTCGAACTCGACATCTTGGGTTTTCATGGGGCGCGAAACGAGTCCATCTTCCGATATCGTAGTCAGCATTGCCGTTTTAATATCTTTGATTAACTCGCGAACGGTTTCAATCGCTTCTTGGTTTTCGGTTGTTACATTCGTCAATCCATTCACCTTTTCCTCATGTTTTTCAATAGCATTCCACCCTTTGCGCAATTGCATGTATAAAGAAGCTCAGGTCAAGATGTATTACACGGGCAAGTCCGAAATTTTCATAAACATTACTTGGCGATAAAGCAGCGATAATGATTGCGTGCTACTTTGGGGATAGATCGAAATATAGGTCTGAAAAAGGGAGTGAATGGATGAGGATTGCTGTTTTCTCAGACACGTTTGTCCCCCAGGTCAATGGCGTCGCGCTTACCTTAAAGCGTTGGACCGACTACCTGTCCATGCAGGGTGCCAATTGCAAGCTGTTCGTACCTACGGAGCCGGAGCCTGTCTATGAGGATCTGGTGTGTCGGCTGGCCAGTATCCCCTTCTGGGCTTATCCGGAGCATCGATTCGTTATTCCTAATTTGCTGCGTATACGCAATGAACTTGCTGAGTTCAAACCAGACATTGTTCATATTGCCACCCCGTTTAATGTAGGTCTTGCCGGAATGTATGCCGCTCAGAAGCTTCATATCCCCATCGTTGCCTCGTATCATACCCATTTCGACCAGTATCTCGAGTCTTATTGGTTTCCGTTCGCGCATTCCTGGTACTGGTCTTATATGAAATGGTTTCATCGTAACTGTCGCGCCATCTTCGCTCCTTCGAATGAGACCATTCATCTATTGCAATCCAAGGGATTAAATGAAGCCCAGTTATGGTCGCGGGGGGTGGACTGCGACAGGTTCACGCCATTGAAGCGTTCCGATCGTGTTCGTGAGCTTTACGGGATTAAGGAGCGATACCTCCTGTTATTCGTTGGTCGACTGGCTCCCGAGAAAGACCTGGATGTTTTGCTTCAATTAATGCATGGGCTACCTGACCGAATTCGTGGTCAAGTGCATTGGCTTGTTGTCGGCGAGGGTCCAATGATGGATCAAGGCCGCAAGGAAGCTCCGCAGAATGTGACCTTTACCGGTTACCGGAGCGGGGAAGAACTTGCCGAATTATATGCATCCTCCGATTTATTTGTTTTTCCCTCTGCCACGGAAACCTTCGGCAACGTCGTGTTAGAGGCGGCGGCCTCCGGTCTCCCTGCTATAGTAGCCGACAGAGGGGGCGTGACTGAGATTGTCCAGCATGGAAAAACCGGTTTACATGCTGAAGCGGGAAATGTAGAGAGCTTTCTTGCTGCGTTAACCGACTGGTTCGACGAGCCTGACAAATGGCAATTGTTTCGTACGGAGGCTAGGGAATATGCGCAATCCCGCACTTGGGATCATGCGATGGAGTCGATATACACCCGTTGTCAGCAGATTGTGGAAATGGAGCAGAATCCGGAGAAAGCCGGAAGCGGGCGCATACAGGGAGAGGGTGAACCCGCTTGAAGATGACAGTCATGGGTACGGGATATGTCGGTTTGGTCACCGGGGCATCCTTGGCTCGTCTGGGACACGAAGTGGTGTGCGTAGATGTGAATAAAGATAAAATTAGGCTGCTCAAATCTGGTGGCATGCCGATCTGGGAGCCGGGGCTTGAGGATATAATCCGCGATGCGGAGCTCGAGGGACTGCTGGATTACTCAATAGATGCTGCTGCGGCCGTATCTTGCAGCGACGCTGTCTTTGTGACAATAGGCACCCCTTCATCCGAGTCAGGCGAAGCGGATCTTTCCGCCTTATGGTCGGCCATATATGCAATAACACCGATGCTGCCCGATGACGGACTTTTAATCATCAAAAGTACGGTCCCTGCAGGAACATGCGAACAAATCGAAGCTTATCTCCGCAAACGACTTCCCCTTTCCTCCCGCATTGCTGTTGCCCATAATCCCGAGTTTTTGCGACAGGGTTCTGCTGTCCGGGATTTTCTTGTTCCGGATCGAATGATATTCGGCGCTGCCAATCCAGAAACGCATAATCGGCTGGAAGAGATCTATGCACCGATTCAATCGCCTAAGATAAAATGCGGGTTAAGGGAAGCAGAGTTGATTAAGTGTGCTTCCAATGCTTTTTTGGCCATGAAAATATCTTATGCCAACATGATGTCTGATTTATGCGATGCACTTGGGGTTTCTGTAGATGCTGTTGCGGAAGGAATAGGACTAGACCGTCGGATTGGTTCCGAGTTTCTGCGCGCCGGTGCCGGATATGGAGGCTCTTGCTTTCCCAAGGATCTTCGCGCGCTAATGGCGTTGGCAGAGCGAGAGCATTTGGATATGGAATTGCTGAAAGCAACCGAAGCAATCAACAGGCGGCGTGTTCAGGTCATTCGCAAAAAGCTGGAAAGCGTCTTTGGCGGAACTTTGAACGGTAAGCATTTTACGATATACGGATTGGCCTTTAAGCCGAATACCGATGATACTCGTGAATCGCCAGCGCTTAAGATCTATTCGATGCTGCAAGAAGCAGGGGGGCGTATAACGGCATATGACCCGGTTGTTACGTGCTTGCCGAACCTGCAGATTGATCTCGCCACAGATATGTATGAGGCAGCCGCGGAGAGCGATTGCGTGGTGATTGTAACCGACTGGGATCAGTTCCGCGACTTGGACTGGGGCAGATTGAGGCAATTGATGAGGTCGCCTTACATTTTGGATGCGAGAAATATGTTGGACACTGCGGTGATGGCCGCAAACTGTGAGCGATATGGCTTGCACTATATGTCTCTGGGCCGTCCTTCCGTAACACCGGATGTTCCATTAACGATAGGCTGAACAGATCATATTGACCCCAATTTCGGTGAAGAGGTGATTGATATGGATACCGCAAGCCATCTTCTTCTCGGCGTCACTTTAGGCGGGCTGGCAATGGCTTTAGCCGATCCTGCCATCGGTGACCATTCGTCAGCTGTGTACGGATTATTCGCGGCAGCTATCGTTGGCTCGAATGCTCCCGATTTCGACATCGCCATTCGTATTCGCGGATATGAATCCTATTTATTGCATCATCGGGGATTCAGCCACTCATTGCCGATGCTGGCGGGTTGGCCGATTATACTTACTCCTTTAATTGCGTATCTATTTCATGCTTGGGATTATATGATCCCGCTGTTCCTCTGGACAATGGCTGGTGTCGTGCTTCATGTTTTTCTCGATTTCTTCAATGCTTATGGCGTGCAATGTTTCCGGCCGATCTCAAGGAAATGGTTTCACGGCGATGCGATCCCCATTTTTGACCCTCTCCTATTCGGACTTCATTTAGCAGGATTGTTATTATGGCTGTTTGGCGTCATTTCGGCACAGATTGTATTCCCTCTTTTATACGTTATCACCTTTCTCTTCATCGGATACCGGATCGTGATTCATCGTTTGATGCTGCATATGGTTCGAAGGCGTTATGGAATCGAAGGGGATTCCTTCTTAATTCCCAAATGGTTGCCCCATAATTGGGGATACGTTCACGAAACGGATCAGACCTATATTGCTGGATCGATCCGCGGCACTTTTCTAAGGGAAGAAACGTTATTCCAAAAGGGAGAGCAGAACGACGATGTCGTTCAAGCGATCATGGGCAGCGACGGCGTCCGCAGCTTTCTTGCCTTTGCGCATCGTGTGCACATTTCTTGTAAAAAAGTTCAGAACGGTTACATGGTAGAGCTGCGGGACGTCCGTTTTCGGCATGGTGAAAAGCTTCCCTTTGGAGTGGATATTACGCTGGATGACCGTTTGCAGGTAACTGGAAACACCTTTGGGTGGAAAAAGAAGCTGTGGGAACCTCCGTTTTCATAAGTGAATCATAAAAAAAGAGCGAAATGGCTCGTCGTTATGGGCCATTTCGCTCTTCTTTGTAAGTTAGATGACTTTATTACAACCCATTAATCAGTGCCTTGATCGAGCTGTCGCTTTCCAGAGCGCGGATAATGAGCGTCACCGTTTCAGCGCGAGTCGTCGTGCTATTAGGCGCGAATGAGGAAGTGGAAATCCCTTGTACGAGATTGGCCGAGGATGCCTGCTCGATCGCATTCGCTGCCCAGTAACTGCTGCTCACGTCTGTAAAGCTTGCCGATGTCCCTTTCGCCAACACGTCAAGATTCAGGATGCGGGAGATGATTGTTACCATCTCTGCACGGGTGATCGTTTCATTTGGTTTAAAGCTGCCATCCGCATAACCGTTCACGACTCCCTTATCAGCCAACACGGCGATGTAACCAGAGGCCCAAGTCGAGCCCGTATCAGTGAAGTTGGCCGAAGTTGTGATTGGTGCCAATGCGAATGCACGGGCAATCATAGCGGCGAATTCCGCTCTTGTTACAGATGCATCCGGTTGGAAGGTTTGATCCTCGTATCCCGTTACGATACCCAGCTTTAGCGCTTTCGTAATGGCGCTGCTGCCCCAATGATCAGCGGTGTCGCTGAACGACTTGTTCTCGTTGTTCGCGGCGATCGCTGCGTTTACTGCTTTCAGTACTGCTTCTTGATTAACCACATTTGATTGGAAAGGATTTACACTGGTTTCAGGCGCATCCGTGCCTTCCGTTTCATTGTTCCCCGTATCGGTAGAAGAATCTGTTCCAGAGTCAGTATCGGAGCCCGAATCTGTGCCAGAGCCAGAGCCCGTCGAAGCAGTAAGCCTCAACGCAATTTTGTCGGACTGGTAAACGATTTGAGCCTTGTACGAGCTTGGCAAGCCGTTAATCTCGACATCGGAGAATTGTCCGGTCCGCTGATTTGCCTCATGACTGATTAGGGTGATGGTTCCCTTGCTTGGCACATAGTCATCCGTAAAGTTCACTTGCAGCGTACCATTTACATTAACCGCACCGCTTGATTCAATTACATCACTTGCGCTAGCTACATTCAGTTCCAGGATACCCTCGGCAGCTTGGGTGAAGCTTCCGCCAATGGTCAGCTTGCCTGTTACATTCTCTACCAGCGTACCGCTGTTATTCAACACGTTGCCGCTGCCGAACGCCGTCGCGGAATTGCCCTCAAGCGTACCTGCGGTAAGCTCGGTGCCTCCGGAATACGTGTTGCTGCCCGTCAGCGTCAGTTTGCCGGTTCCTTCCTTCGTCAGCTTGCCTGAGCCGGCGATATCGTTCTTCCAGCTATCTGCTGCATGGAAGCCGCCCTCGGACGTATCCATCGTTACAGTTACGTTGCTGTTGAAGGCGCCATAGCCGTCTGCAGCAGCAAACAGATTCAAACGTCCCCATCCCTCCGGATCATCGAGCAAAGGATAGCCGGAAGGCAGGCCGGTTGTCGCCAGAACCTCGCGACGCTGCTCGTCGCTCAAGTAAGGCAGGCGAGTCTCCAGCAGTACTTCGGCGCCCTTCGGAACTACTACGGCTTCCGTCGTGGAAGCGATCGGTGTGAATCCGTAGGTTAGGCGCTCCGTATATTGCTCTTTATTCTTATCATAATCGCTGAAGCGATCTTCAGCCGTACCGCTTTCTTTCAGCAGAATCTCATGAGCCTGGTCGTATGCGGCTTGCTTAAGCTCTGCATTATCCGGGTCTGCCAGAGTAGCGGCGGCCAGTGCCGTAGCCATGACGCGTCCGCCCATGACATCAAGCGGCGAATGCATGCCGGCAACGATCCGATTGTTGCCCATTTCGGAAGCGCGGGTCAGCATTTCCTGGAACCGTTCAGGGGCTGCATAGGCCAGTGCCAGCGAGGCAAGATATGAGGCGTTCGTATGACCGCTCGGGAAGCCGCCATCCGTTTCCGGCGTGGTCGTGTTTCTCGCAGGGACGAGCGTAGGCACGATGACAGAAGTATCCAGCCAACGCCATGGACGCATATAGTTGTAATAGTTTTTAGCCGGCGTCGTAGAAGCATAGTTGCCTCGCAGCGTGCCGATCAGGTCGACCATTTTGCCGAGCTCGGAGTCCGAATTACCGCCTTTATTGGTTCCGTTCCCGTCATTGTACTTGACCGTCGCAGCGTCGGCCGGGATGGTCGTAATGGTGGTGAATGTTCCTGTTTTCTCGCGGTACACATTCGCCAGCGATCCAAGACCGTCAATGGCACCGTAGGTTTGGTTGCGCCGGTCGTCGTAATAAGCCGCGAT
>NZ_JBANSP010000039.1:0-48593 GCF_037167145.1 Paenibacillus sp. YIM B09110
CTGGCAGTTTCGCTCGTTGTTCAGTTTTCAAAGAACAATCATTTCTTTCGTGTCCGGCGTGTGTTTCTCTCGGCCGGAATTAGAATATACCATGGGCTATATAACTTGGTCAAGCTTTTTTCTAAACTTTTTTAAAAAGATTATGATATTACGTAAAATAGCCCTCTATCTGCCTTAACCACAGCACTTTTTGAACTTTTTGCCGCTTCCGCAAGGACAAGGATCATTTCGCCCTACTTTCGTTCTCGTCTGGATATTAATAACTGAAGCTTCACTAGGAGAAGGTGCAGATTTTAGAACTTGTAATCGAAGCATATCTCTACTTGCAGCAAGTTCATTAGGGGAATGCCCCTTTAGCTGCCACTGCTTAGTATCATTATAGAGTGCTGCAAGCATACTCGTTATTTCGTTCATGATTGGCAAGTAGGGGATCTCCACGAAATCTTGAACGATATGGACCATGTCAGCTAATGATTGACCATTCTTGGCAGCATCTAAGCATAGGTCTGCCATCAGCTCTGCTTCTTCCGTATCCATCTCATAAAGATGCTTTATATATTTTTCAAGCTTCATGAACGAAGGATTTCTTTCAATAAACCCCGGTTCTCCTGCACGCCATATCTCATGTTTCGTAAAATGACGATATTCTAAGTCTGTTCGTTTCGCTTGCTCGTTAATAACTTGACTTACATTAGAAACACGAGAATCAAAAAATGCATCATCGTCAAAATAATTAATTTCATCATAATACAATGAAGCATCGTATAACACATTTAACATATCAAATGAGGCCAACTTGTGATCCGCATTCGACATGACAAACTTCGTTATTTGTTCAATCGTTAATACACCATAATAGTTTAATAAACCGATACTTAAACGTATCCATTCGGTATTGCGTTCTATTAAAGAACCACTTCCGCTATTCTCACTATCATTAAAGAAAGCCACAACCTCGGCAGGCATTAAGAGCACATGTCTGCCTTCATGGATACTAGGGAACAAAATGCCGATTTCACAAAAATACTCATACTGTTGTATTTCAAGTAAAGGTTTCTCTCCTATACCGCCATTATTTGCAATTTGTTTAATAAGCTTCCAACGAGCTTGATCCCATACACGCGTTATTGGCCAAATATTCTCAGCGTACAGCTCTACAAGTTTAACAACGAGTTCCTCTTTCTTATACTTAGTGAGACCGCTAAGTTGCATACGTTGGCCAAGCTTAATAAGTTCTTGCTTTGTCAATGTCATTAAGGCATCCGCATGCGATAAGGGATACTTTAGCTCAGTCCAAAACGATTCTTGTCTAGACAAACGATTTTTATTCATAACGTTCCCTCACTGTCATTGTCGATTAATATGAAGATATCAAAATTCTGCTTCAAAATACAGTTCTATATAACAAATTGGTACTCACCTGATCGAGAGGATCGTAGACAAATTGCTTTAATCAACTAGCAGTAGGAATATTCGAAACGGCTGTCGAATAGGTTCGACAGCCGTACGTTTTTTTCGCATATACTAATTCGTATCGTTAATAAGGAGGACACGGGCAATGACATCAGAGGAATTCGATCAGCTTCGCATCAAGCTGCCCCAATGGGTAGAGGAAAGTCGCCGGCATGGCACGGAAGGCAAGGTGGCCTCCTATATCCCTGAGCTATCCAAGGCTCCTATAGAAGCACTTGGCATTCATATCCTTGATGGACAAGGCCGCTCTATATCGGCTGGCGATTGCAGTCTATCATTCACCATGCAGAGCATCTCCAAAGTATTTACGCTCATCTTGGCGCTGCTCGATAACGGAGAAGAGGCGGTGTTCAGCAAAGTAGGCATGGAGCCTACCGGCGACAACTTCAACTCGATGCTTAAGCTCGAGCTCGTACAGCCCGGAATCCCATTCAATCCGCTAATCAACGCAGGAGCAATCGCCATATCATCATTAATTGCAGGAGAACATTCACTAGATAAGTCTGCCCGCGTGTTGCATTTCTTCCGAATGCTTGCCGGCAACGATACGCTCGATTACGACTATGACGTATACCGCTCCGAGTCGGAGACGGCTAACTTGAATCGATCCATGGCGTACCTGCTGAAGGATAACGGCGTGCTCGAGGGCGAAGTAGAGGAAGTGCTTGATGTTTACTTCCGGCATTGCTCGATCAACGTCACCTGTGCCGACTTGGCCAGCATGGCACTCGTATTGTCAAGCGACGGCGTAAATCCGCGAACAGGAAAGCAGTTGATTCCGCGGCGCTACGTTCAAATCGCCAAAACGTTCATGACGACATGCGGCATGTACAACGCATCCGGCGAATTCGCGATTCAAGTCGGGCTTCCTGCGAAGAGCGGCGTGTCTGGCGGCATTCTTACCATGGTGCCTGGCAAATACGGCATCGGGCTCGTCGGCCCGTCACTTAATCGCAAAGGGAACAGCATCGCTGGCGTGGACTTGCTTCAGACGATGTCGCAGCATTTTGACTGGAGCTTGTTTTAACTCATCATGAAATAGAAGAAGGCTGCCGGCAAGGACTAATTGATGTCCTGCATGTCGGCAGCCTTTTATTTATTTAGCGGTACGGTCGATAAGCTTTACATTTTTGCTAAGAACAAAAAACTGCTCCGCCTTCTCCCGATGCTCATCGGTTATCTGACCGCTGATCGCCTTGTAGGCAATCAAAACTGCGGTAGCATCGTCTACGAAACCCGCAACAGGAATGAAGTCGGGAATAAGATCGATAGGCATGATCCAATAGGCAAGCGCGCCTATCGCCGTCACCTTAGCCGATAGCGGCGTCTTCGGATCGACCGAGCAATAATACAGTGTGACGACCTCCTTGGCAAAAGGCACTTTGGCCGCATGTCGCTTCACCTTCGCCCAGAAGCCTTCCTCTACGTATTTGACCTGCTTGTCGTGATCGCCGATTTTGCCGACCCACTTATTCACGTCAACCTCACTAGGTGAAACCGTTCCCGTCGCCTCTCCATGAAGCGTCTCTTCGAGCTCACTCGTCGAAACTTCATAAGGAACCGCTTCTTCTACCAGTTTGCTGCCGCAATAAGCGCAACCTTCAGTCAGCAGCTTGTCCGTATCTACCTCATTGCTTCTTCCGCATTCCAAACATTCTATTGTTGTCATGGCGTCGCCTCCTAATGAAACCCTCTCTACTATCACTTCTTACACTCTTATACTTGGAAATCATCGTGAAGTTTCATTCTTAATCGGCAATACTCAAGCGTATATGGCTGTCGCCGTCATTTCATGCAAAAAACCGCCATAAAGGCGGTTCAGTAAGATATCTCTATTATATGAACGAATGCTAGCTCTCGTTCATACACTCGTATTTTCGAATAAGTAATACATAATAGTTCCCGCAGCTTGCTTGACCGACAATAAGTCAGAGCTGAGACGGATATCAGGATTGCTAGGAGGCTCATAGGGTGAGGAAATACCCGTAAAATGAGCAATCTCATTCGTTCTCGCTTTTCTGTATAGACCCTTCGAATCGCGTTGCTCGCATACAGCAAGCGGGCAATCGGCGTACACCTCGACGAACTCGCCTTCCTCGAACATCGATTTTGCCATATCGCGATCCGCTCTTATCGGGGATACGAGCGCAACGATCACGATTGCGCCAGCCTGCACGAGCAGCTTTGCTACTTCGGCCGTACGGCGCACATTTTCTCTTCGATCCTTAGTACTGAAGCCCAAATCTTTGTTGAGCCCTAACCGCAAATTGTCGCCATCAAGCACGATGCTATAAATATGGCGCTCATAAAGCATCGTATTCAGCTCGTTCGCGATTGAAGACTTGCCTGAGCCTGATAGCCCGGTTATCCATATGACGCCGCTCATATGTCCAAACCGGCGATTGTACAGCTCTTTCGTAACTGTGTAACTATGCCGCTTGATATGGTTGTCTCCTTCAGCCACTCTCTCCTATTCCTCCCTACTCTAGCTCATACGTCCTGCAATAATCAGCATCTAGCCATAGTATGGCAAGCGCTTCTCTATCGATTGTACGTCTGCTGAGTTGGAGTTTAATAGGCGACAACGAAGGTCAGAAGTTAAAGCTAGGAATGTGCGCCGCTTAATACGGTGCTGTCCAGCTGTCCGCTGAAGAGCTTGCTGTAAAACCCTTTATTGGCTAGCAGCTCATCATGAGATCCGATCTCTGTCAAAACGCCGTCCTGCAGTACGACGATTTTGTCGGCTTGCTGGATCGTATTTAGACGATGGGCAATCACGAAGCTGGTGCGTCCTTGCATAAGGCGCTGCAACGCTTCTTGAATTTTGATTTCCGTAACGGTATCGATGCTGCTTGTCGCTTCATCAAGCACGAGTATAGATGGGTCGGCCAGTATCGCTCTAGCAATGGCAAGTAATTGCTTCTGACCTTGGCTTATCCCGCTGCCATCGAGTTTAAGCAGTGCATCATAGCCGCCCCGAAGCCTTGTAATGAAGGAATGCGCGTTGGCAAGCTTCGCTGCCTGTTCAATCTCCTCGTCGGTTGCGTCCAGCCTTCCGTAACGAATATTGTCTCGAACCGTTCCCTCGAATAAAAACGGATCCTGCAGCACGAACGCCATATGCGAGCGAAGGCTCTCGCGCGTGCAGTTGCCTGCATCGCGGCCGTCGATCATAATTCGGCCGCCGCTCGGTTCATAGAATCGGCACAGCAGCTGGATTAACGTTGTTTTGCCAGCTCCAGTCGGACCAACTAACGCAATCGTCTCACCCGGCGAAGCTTGGAAGCTCACCTCTCTAAGCGTCTGCGCTCCCTCGCCATAGGAGAACGATACGCGATCGAAGGAGATGTCGCCTTTCACAATGTCCAGTACAGCTGCTTCGCCTTCGTCCTTGCACTCCTCTTCCTCATCGAGTACATCGAACACCCGCTCCGCACCTGCAATGGCCGACAGCAGCGTATTCCATTGGTTAGCCAAATCGTTAAGCGGTCTTGTGAACTGCCTCGCATATTCCGCGAAAATAATAATAACGCCCACCGAAATGGAGCCTTGCAGAGCGAGAATTGCTCCAACGCCGGCAACGATCGCAAAACTTAGATTGTTGAGCGCGTTCATCAGCTTCGGAATGAAGCCTGATATCGTCTGAGCCCAGAAGCCAGACACCCGTATCCGTTCATTGCGGATGCGGAAGGAGGATATGACGTTCTGCTCCTGTGAGAATGCCTTGACGATACGCTGACCGGAGAGCGTTTCTTCTATATAACCATTGAGATCGCCAAGATTACGCTGCTGCGACTTGAACAGCTTGCTCGTCTGATTCGTGATCCACTTCATCCCGTACACCATAAGCGGAACGATAAGGAAAGTGAGCAGCGTAAGCAGCGGGCTAAGTGACAGCATGACGGATACTGTACCAATAAGCAGTAATACGCTGGACAGCAGTTGAATAACCGAGCTGTTGAGCGAGGAGCTGACATTCTCAATGTCATTCGTCACCCGGCTCATCAGTTCGCCTTGCTGACGCTTCGCGAAATATGGAATCGGCAACCGGTGCAGTTGATTGAACAACAGAACACGCATCTGGTAGACGGTCTTCTGCGAAATCGTAATCATCCATATGCTTTGCAGCCACATCGTTAAGGAATGCATGCCGTATACCACTGCCATAAGTGCGAGGAAGGTGATAAACCCGCTGTCGCGATCGATAAGGAATCGGTCAACGGCCTTCCCCGCCAAATACGGGCCAAGCAGCGATAATGCCGAGCTTAGCACGACCATTGCGACAACAGCCGATAATCGGCCTTTATATTGCATCAGATAACCGCCCATTCGCTTCAGCGTGATCGAGGCGTTACGGGCACGCGGCTTCTTCTTCGGTGCTTCCGCCTTGTCTCCGGTTCCGGACCTAGCCTCAGCCGCTCGTTCGGGTCGTTCGTATTGGAATGGCCGCTTCAATTGGTTAAGCATTGGACACGCCCTCCTTCCCGAACTGCGATTCAAAGATTCGACGGTACAGATTAGAACCATTCAATAATTGCTCATGCGTGCCTTGAGCGAGAAGCCTCCCGTCATCAAGCAGCAATACGGTGTCGGCGCCTATCGTTGTGCTTATTTTTTGCGTGATAAGGAAGGTTGTGCAATGCATCTGCTTAAGAGCAGCGAGAAGCCTCGCTTCCGTCTGAACATCGAGCGCACTCGTACTATCGTCGAGAAGCAGAATGACAGGCTGCCGCACAAGCGCGCGGGCAATCGTAAGCCGCTGCTTCTGCCCACCGGACAAGTTAACGCCCTTCTGGCCCACGATAGTCTCATATTGCAAAGGCAGCTTCATGATGGTGTCGTGAATTTGTGCCAGCTTTGCCGCCTGTTCAATTTCTTCCTGAGTGGCATCTTCCTTGCCCCAGCGAATATTGTCGGCAGCAGTACCGGTAAACAGCATAATATCTTGCGGCACATATCCGATCTGACCGCGAAGCTGGGCTAGCTTCAGCTGTCGATTATCAACACCATCTAGACGAATAATGCCTTCATCCAAATCGTACAGCCTCGGAATGAGCTGCATAAGCGACGTTTTGCCGGAACCGGTCGCACCCATAATTGCTACCGTGTCGCCTGCCTTCGCCTCGAACGTAATCGCTTCCAATACATGCTCGCCCGTATCAGGGTAGCGGAAGGAAACCCCTTCGAACGAAACGTCTCCCGCTCTAAGCCTTGCCTCCCTATCGCTCTCTTCCGTATCGAGAAGATCGATGTCGGTCATCAGCACCTCTTCCACGCGCTGAGCCGATGCCCTTGCACGAGAGAAGTTCACAATAATCATCGAGAGAATCGACAACGCGCCCGTCGTCCGCATCGCATAGTTGACGATTGCGACAACCTCGCCGACGCTCGCTCCGCTTCGGTCCAGCTCGAAACGTCCGAACCACAGTACAATCAACACGCATGTATTCATAACGAGCAATATAATCGGCATCGTCGTTTCGGTCAGCCTCATCGCAGCGACCGTCTTCTCCATTAGACGCTCGCTCGAGGAGGCGAATCTGGTCGCTTCATGCTTCATTCGAACGAACACGCGTATGAGCCGCATGCCGCTTAAATTCTGCTGCATCACGCCGTTCACCCCGTCAAGCTGCTGCTGCACGGAGCGAAACAGCTTCTCGCCCTTTTGCAACACCCATACGAGAAATACGCCTAGAAACGGTATGCCTGCTGCGAGGAACAACGCCAGCTTCGGATGAACGATGAATGCCATCACAACACTGCCGATAACGAGCAGCGGAGCGCGAAGCATGATCCGCAGTCCCATGAACACCGTATTCTGAAGCTGCATCACATCATTCGTTAACCGCGTAATAAGCGAGGACTCCGGAAAACGATTGAAATTCGCAAAAGAAAACGATTGCACTTTCTCGTACAACCGCTCTCTCACGTCAAAGCCGAAGCTTTGGCTGACATGGGACGCATAAAACGAGCTTACAATACCGACACCGAAAGCAATGAACGAACATCCAACCAGTACGCCACTCCACTGCAGAACGACTGTCATATTGTCGTTGCCAATGCCATTATCTATGATTTTGGATATAATGAACGGTTGGATTAACTCGACCATAAGCTCCGTCAACATTAGCAAGAGCGCCACAGCGGTCGCTGCCTTATATTTATGCAAAAAAGAGAACATTGTACGCATTCCTGCACCTCCCGCTTTCATGCTTCTCTTCCTATTATATCGATTTATGCGCGAATTGGCATTTATAAAAATCACGCAACGAGTAAAGCTCCTACCCGTCAAAGCGAATAGGAGCGTCTATTATCCGTCACAATGCCGCCTTAATTGCTGCGGGCGTCCTCATAGAATACACGGAACAAAATATCTTGATTGTAATTGCCGAAGCCTTTGCCGTACAAGGTTAGACCGCCGACATGAGCAGCTTCATCCTTTACTCCTATGCTGAACGTCCAAAAGTTACGGTCGAGGCCAATCTCTCCGATCGACATATCGGACATATGCTGGCCGTCTATTAATGTGCCGTCCTCCTGAATGCGTATCACCTTGAGCAGCCCGTATTGATTCACGCTGTCCAGCCACCACGATGGCGTATATCGCCCTCTTACGTCGCCGTAATCGCCAGGGCTTGTCCAAGTGCCCATGTCTTTGCCGTTCAATTCAAAGTAGATGTCTGAAGGATAGTTCTCATTAATGCCAGGCGCTTCCGACCCGATCTCAAGCACAATCTCAAGCGCCAACGGCTTCTGACCCGGCAGCAAATAATTCGGCACCTTGTACTCGACGAATCCTTTGCCGAACCAAAGAATGCCTGCGTTCATGCGCTCCGGCTCGAGGAAAAAGCGCGGATCGTCATATTGACCGATCGTCTTGTCAACCGTAGCGATACCGCAGGTCGGATGTACCTCGAACTGCGTATAATGTCCGACTGGCACGCTAATCTCATGCATTTTCTTCACATCGGGGATCGGATGAGGCAACTCAATCGCAATCGATCTTTCGGCAAGCGAACAAATTTTGTGCGTGCCGCCATGCTTTCGAACCATTTTCGTATGGACAAGCCCCGCCTTCTCCAGCTTCTTCACATGCATCGTTACGATTGCGCTGCTCAGTCCGAGCGATTCGGCAAGCTCTTTCACGTTCATCGGCTTGCTGGCCAACAGATTAATGATGGATAAGCGTACTTGGCTCGCTAACGCTTCATATAATGGAAGCCATTCCGAATCGGTATTCGCATGAATCATTTGTTTGGATCGCCTCCTTCTTTCATAATACAAGCGTAAACGGCTGTCGCTACGCACGAACCGTTAGCTGCGTCTTTGCGCAGCTCGGTTCTGTGCCGTCCTTGGCGGCAAAAGCTTTCGTTTCGCGTTGAAATATAGGCAGAAGAATAGGATTGAATCTTATGCTTTCCTATATTTGGACAACAGAGGGGCATCCCATAAGTCGCAATTGCAACTTGGGACACCCCGTATGCAGCTTCTAAAACCAATCGTGCTTGCGATTACAACTTAATGCGGATCACGTTCCACGAAGCTTTGGCAAGCTGTGCTTCGATCTTGCCGTTGTCCGTAATCGTAGCGTTACCTGCCGTATGCGGCTTCACGTTATCAGGATTCGCAGCCGTATTTGATGCTTTCAGGTCATCATTTTCGAGCACGATATGCTCGATAAGCTGGAAAGCGCCGAAGCTGCGCAGATCGATCTCGAAGGAGAGCGACTCGGACAGATGACGGTTAACCGCGAATATGGTTACTTCGTTCTTCTCTTCGTTATGCACGGCAACGGATTCCAAGTAAGGAACATCCGTATACTGCTTCGTATCATGCTTCGGAGACTTCACAAGCGGTACAAGCACCGTTCCGCGACCGAAGATGCTGGCATGCATATATGGATAATAGATCGTTTGCTTCCATGCTGCGCCGCCGTTCTCCGTCATAATCGGAGCGATAACGTTAACTAGTTGGGCTAGACACGCCATCTTCACCCGGTCTGCACGCTTAAGCATGCTGATTAGCATACAGCCGACAAGCAGTGCATCCTCGTGGTTGTATATGTCTTCCAGCTGAGGAGGGGCAATCGACCACGGATCGATCTTGCTGTCCTGATCGTTGGAATGATACCATACATTCCACTCGTCGAACGAAAGATTAATTTTTTTCTTGCTGCGTTTCTTTGATTTGATGTAATCGCAAGTAGCAATTACCGTATCGATATATTCATCCATGCCCAGTGACAGCGCAAGGAAGTTTTGCGAATCTTTATCCCTGTTGCCATAATATTGGTGAATCGAAATATAGTCAACCGTATCATACGAAAGGTCCAGTACAGTTGCTTCCCATTCAGGGTAAGTCGGCATTCCGTTGTAGGAACTGCCGCAAGCAACGAGTTCAATCGTTGGGTCTACCCAGCGCATTGCTTTGCCGGTCTCATTCGCCAGCCGTCCATATTCATAAGCCGTCTTATGGCCGATCTGCCAAGGGCCGTCCATTTCATTGCCGAGGCACCAAGTCTTCACGTTATGCGGATCCTTATAGCCGTGCGAGATGCGCAAATCGCTCCAATACGAGCCGGATTTATGGTTCGAATATTCGATTAGGTTGCGTGCTTCGTCAATGCCGCGCGTACCGAGGTTGACGGCCATCATTGCATCCGTACCGACCTTCTTGCACCAATCCATAAATTCGTTAAAGCCGATCCAGTTCGGTTCGATCGTTCTCCATGCCAGCTCAAGTCTTCTTGGACGTTGATCGAGCGGGCCAACGCCATCTTCCCAGTTGTATCCGGATACAAAGTTGCCGCCAGGATAACGAACGATCGGTACATCAAGGCCTCTCACGAGTTCAATAACGTCCGAACGGAAGCCTTGCTCATCAGCCGTCGGATGATCCGCTTCATAAATGCCGCCATATACGGCGCGTCCCAAATGTTCAATGAATGAACCATAAATACGTTTATCAACTTCCCCGATAATAAAATCCTTGTCTACGATCATCGTTGCCTTGTTGCTTGCCATCCGTTTACACCTCATTTTAGTTAATGTTAATAAAATAATTAATTAGATTACGCGATGAAGCCCTTTCATAATTTCATTTAACAATAAGATTCGAATTAATTCAAGTGTTAATTTTATAACTAGTTGAATTAATGTATTTGTTTATTCACAATGTGAATTGAAGTGTTTTTCCATCCACATTCATTCGCTTACTATATATTCCATATAAGCATAGTGCAAAATCCCCAATGAATTGCGAATTCAGCCTTGAGTATATATGCCTTTTCGACTACTATGGAATAAGAAGGGAATTCCCTTGTTTCAACACTACGGCAGGAGTTGAGAACATGAGCAGTTACGACCGCTCACTAGAAGATGCAGCCGAACATATCGTAGACACATTAAAGCATTTCCTTCAAGTGAACATGATCCTAATCGCAACATCCGATATAACTACCAATCGCATCCTGAAAGCGTTCAATCGCAGCGATGATTCGGATCCGATACCGCAATCTTTACTGACACCGCTCTGTAAGCTCATCATTGATGACAGCCATAGCGGCCCCCATCTTACGATTAACGACATGTCTGACGATTCCAGACTGGCTGGACTCCCCGCAGCGGCACAGCTTGCCCAGCGTTCTATGGTTGGCGTTGCCGTCAAGACAAGCAGCAATGAAGCGGTTGGCGCGATTTGCTTGCTCGGAGGCGAACCGATTGAGCTGAATAATCAGCAGCTCTCCACCGTGAAGTCTTTGGCCGTCATCCTCGGCTATGTCATTGAGCTAGAGAACGCTAGTGTTACTGACAGCCTGACAGGGCTGTATAACCGACGCTACTTAAGCCATGTCTATCAGAACGGAGCAGACAAGCAGTTCAGCGTAATGTTCATCGACATCGATAACTTCAAGGACGTGAACGATACCTACGGTCATGACGTCGGCGATTTGCTTCTGCTAGAGATCGCTGCGCGACTGAAGCAAGGTGTGCGCAAGAGCGATGTTCTCGTCCGTTACGGAGGCGACGAATTCCTCATCTGCTTCCAGCATCTTGTGGACAACAATGACATCGATTTCGTAGCCGGCAAGATCAAAGAATCGATCAAGGAGCCATTCCTTATTCGCGACCATACCATACGAGTATCCGCTAGCATTGGCATCAGTGCGAACTACGGTCTCGGTTCCAGCTTAAAGGAGCTTATTAACGACGCTGACCACGCGATGTACGGCATCAAACAAAACGAAAAGAACCTGTAAGATGGAAGCGACGGCTGCGATGATCGCAGCGGAAGTTCACTCCTCTTGCAGGTTCTTTATCCATTGTTGTTTATCAACTCTAATATGTCTTATTCTTGTAACAGCGAATGCTCAAATCCTTATTCAGACCTAAACGAAGATTGTCCACATCCAAAAACAAGTATGTCCGACTAATGATGTTCCTGTTTATTTGTAACATTCTCCATCCAATTGAAGTGCGAGCCTCCGTTGGTCCTTTTCAAAATATTGTTCCAGCCATGATCTTGTATCCGAATCAATTTCGTCTTTATACCCACCTTCGTGATGCATGGCATACTGTTCCAGATCGCAGTCAGGCAATTGAAGAAACTGCAACACTTGTTTATAGCTAGCTGCCGTATCTTGCAGCAATTGTTCACTCCTAATAACTAAGATTTGCTCGCGCGGAAACTGCTGGAACCATCGCTCCAACTGCTCACTGTATAAACCTCGTTTCAGATAGGAATATTGCGTACAAGTCGGACTAAAGTAGGTATTATCCCGCTCCATACGTGCATATTCCGTTGCAATTCTATCCTGTTCGGCATGTAGAGCTTCAGAGAAAGACAACTTTTCCAACCCTCTTCGCACCATCATTTGATAATGAGAAAAAGCCCGCTCAATCGGATTTCGCAGCAAAACAATAATTTTCACAGCTGGAAGCGCCGCTTTGATTCGTGTCGCCACATGCGGGTGAAATAAGTAATAAGGCGTAGCTTCACCCGTTATATCTCCATGAGGCAACGATTCGGGAAAGTGAGTCAGATACCAATCCAGGCCAAAGTGCAGCAGTTCATCAAAATAATGAATCTCTTTTGTCACCGCTGGATGTACATTCGGATGCTGTAACAAGTACTTATAGAGCGACGTTGTCCCTCCTTTCTGCGTACCGACGATAAGAAAGTACGGGAGTACATCTTTATTGTTCGTTAGCTCCGTTTCGGTTGTTTTTACAATGGGAATTTCGAGCTCTGCTTTCAAAGCCCGTATCTGCTGAATAACAGCCTCCGTATGGGAATCATCGGGCAGTAAGCGCAAACAATGGTATGCATCACGGATCGCTTTACCCGTAAGCTTCATTGCAGCGTATACTTGTGAACGATTTCGTATAACTTCGTATTCCTCATACCCCAGCTCTAACGCTTTATTGAAATGCTTTAATGCAAGGTGCAGTTCCCCTTCTTCAAAACAGCGACACCCTAAACTAAAGCATCCCTCGGCAAGATCATACATCCTGTCGTCAGCCCTCCTACTTGTATCTTTTCACATCAACTTGATGTATCTCAAAGCTAACTCCTGGTTGTTCAGCCGGATCGATGCGAATTTGTTCTACATCACCTTCAAGCATTAATTCGATGGCAGAATGATTGTCAAACACTTTACTTCGTTCTTCTGCAAAGTCCTCATTACGTCCTCTCCAGAACACTTGAATTCGATCGCTGTCCGTAACCATCTTGATATGAAGGTAGGTTTTTTTCCCATCGGCAGCCGCAAAGAGTGGACTAATTAGAATCGGATCAATGCTTGTTGATTCCCAATCCCCGTCTTTCAAAATGTTATAGGCTGTCCATTCATTCATATTGGTGTACACTTCATGATTTAGCTCTATACTTCCATTTTGCTTCCAACGCATTTCTTCCCTATCCCGGTTTAATAGAAGCCCGCCAATTACCATCAACAGGCAAATCGTTGTTAAAACCAAGCAAATTTTACGTATCATCGCGCTAACCTCTTCCTCAGTAGATCAGTTGCTGAAGATAATACATAAACAAACATAATAATCATATAAGGCATGACCGGGAATGCATATCTGGGAATTGCCAGCATGACTTGATGCAAAATTGTGTAAGAAATCATCACAACTGCAATCCATTGCAAAGGACTTCTGCGAATCACGCTAAGCCAAATACCAATCCAACCGCCGATCACTAATAGGAGATGCAACGGATTTCTAAGCTTTTCTAATAAATGCGCGATCTCGCCATTTTCGACCCAAGGCAGCTTCCAAAATAAATTCATCTTCCCAAAAACAAACCATTTAATAAATAATCCATTATGCATTTGATCCGCAAACATCTCTTTAGCTTTGCTCGTCCATAGCTGATTGCGCGAAAGCTCGTCCGGATTCAACTTATAGATAGCATTAAACGTATCTAACACTCCAATAAGATAGGGATGAACGCCCCAAAGAAACGGATTGCCCCCGGATGTCGTAAATAAAACAAGCTTATCGAACAATAGATAATTTCTAATCCACCATGGCAATACAAGGACGAATGAACTCAAACCGACATAGAGAATCGACTGAAGTATTCGCTTCTTTGAGGGAACTTGCATAATAAAGAACGCAATAATCGGCACAATCAGCGTAGCTAGCGTTGGTCTGAACATGACGCTCATTCCTAAACAAGCTCCGCACAGCACTAAATGTATCTTGCTGCCACTCTCAACACCAAGCCATAACATCCATAGGAACAAAGCCATCAGCAGCGTAAAGCTTACCTCTGTCAATACGAGTCCATTCGCATAGATGAAGCCTGGATAGATAGCCATAATTGCCGCAATTAATATACAATAACTTTCTTTCATAAACTTTTGAGAGATTTTATATACAACAAATAGCGTGATGACGCTCAATATGACTTGCAAAAGACGAAACCAAATCAAATCCGTTCCAAATATAAGGTAAACCGCTGATAGCAAAACAGGAAAACCTGGCATAACAAAGGCATTCGGCGTGGTTTTCAAGTATCCGAGCACACCGGTATCCAAAAACTGCTTAGCCATCTTGTCATAACCAAAAGCATCTCCTTCGAGCGGAGGAAATGTATTGGTAACAATATAATAAACTCGTAAACCTAAAGCGATAGCGAGCACTACATAAATCCATTTATTCAATGCTTTAACTCCCCAGTCAAATGTAGTTGTGTTCACACCCTTTTTAGCAAACGTTTAATTAAGTTTTTTCCTTGTCTGATGACTTGCTGGGCACTTTGATGGATACTTTGATAATTTAGATAAAACGAATCGTTTTTATTGAACGGATTATCAACAACATAAAAAAGCTCAGGTACATCCCGATAAGAAATTCTTGCAGCTCGCGAGATCGGTTTTCCATCATAATAGCAGTCATATGACCAAGGTGTACGTCCCAATTGATCTTGTCCCCTAGCATTTAGATCTTGAACATAAGCATCTCTCAGTTGATAGACCGCATTGCTTTTATCCGGTACATATTTTTTAATCATGCCTTCATTCGCGCCAGAATCAAACCCTGAATAGTGAAAAAAGCGCAGCTTTTCTCCGTTAACCTGAAAACCTTGAGTATAAGTTATTTTTCTTTTCGATAAGTTCCAAGGGGCAACATTGTAGCCAGGGTGTTTCAAAATATAAACATCGAAATAGCAAGGAGCAAGATCGATCCACTTTTGATCGGTGAAGATTCCCCGCGGGATGTCATCGTAACAAAACATGGCTAGCCTACTCGCCCACCACCTTATAAAACGCTCTCCTTCGCCCGAAGCTGTTCTACCGATTGCCAGGAAACCTAGGTTGAAAACACCATGTTGTAACGCGCTTAATTCATTATCCATGACGGCGTCCATAATATCCTCAGGATGACAAAGATGAGGCGTCAATACAATTCCATGTCGATCCAGAGCTTCTGTCATTTCAACAAGCTCGTCATAGACCTGGATATCGGGGTCCAGATAAACAAACTTGTTTTCTTCGCTGTAGGTCTCCCACAAATAAACAAAGAGCTGGCCCTTTACTGCTGTCGAGGCTTCCACAATCGAATGTTTAAAAATCATTTTTTCAAAATGTTCAAACCCCAGATCCTTAGCCAACACAATTTCATCAAAATATTCATAAGCCTCCGCAGCGGGATGCGTATGTCTCTCCAATAAACAAACCACAAATTTAATATCGGGATTTGTTTCTTTTACTGATTTCGCCAAAACCATCGCTTTCGGCAAATAGTTAGCACAAATCGAGGTCGTAACAATCATAGAGTAAACCCCTCTCTTATTCGGGCAAATGATTATATGCAAGTTGATAGCGAGCTCGTTCGCCCGAGTTAAAATTCCGTACTGATTGTTCATCATGCAAGAAGGCCATCAGTTGTTCCTCGCCTCCCAGTACTTTGCCGAGTTCAGGATGCAGCTGCAGGGTATTAGCAATATTGCCGCTTTTGGGCGAGGTCAGTACGGGGACGCCCGCTGCAATGGCTTCATGCAAGGTATAAGAATAACTCTCCGGTACAATCGACCAAAGCAATACTACATCGATTTGTTGCTCGATGAGAATATTTACAGCAGCCATATTGCCATGAGTTACGAAAGAATAGCTATGACAGACGACGTTTTTATCATAATTTTGTGCTGAGCCTACATGATGAAACTCGTAAATTCCATTCAATTGCTCATTTTGATAAAGTTTTTCCCACAGTGCCCAGCCCTTATTGTCCATTTTGTATCCCAGGTATGCGAGACGGATTTTCCTCTCATGCCTAGGTTTGTGTACGAAATGCTGTCCGCTAAACGTGAGATGCCCATGTGTTTTAATTTTATGACAAACATCGCCGAACACAGATAGTACCGTATCCTTTACAAAATCGGAGGGTACGACAACCTGATAAGCCGAATCAATAATTATTTTTGTCGCTTCTCTCCACGTAGACAATTTATTGTAATGAGTACAGCTTGTACAGATAGAAGCGCAACCTACCTGCGCTTGAGTAAGCTCGGGGATACATGATCTCTGATGAACATTCTGAAATGAATCCACATTAGCTGGTTCATACATGAGATGATAACTAGAACAAAGAGCAAAGAAATCGTGCATAAAAAACGTATGTCGGATCGATTCCTCCTGCGCCTTCCTAAGTAGCTTCGCATAATCGCCAAAATTCCAGTATAACAAGTGATGGGAGTACATGCTTCCTATATGCTTGGCCATTTTTACAACCCAATCAACCACTTGGTCAATACTGTAGTAACCTTTCACCTTACCGTCAACAATTACGCCATACTGCGTTACTTCCAGATCAGCAAGAAATTCATATTGCTGGCCGGGAAATATTCCGATTGTTCCAATATTGTATTCGGCCAAATACGCCGATTGTTCAAGGATATATTTCTCTGTCCCCCCCATCGAAACCAAGAAATTCGTATGAGAGACGACAAGGGCATAATTATCATAGTCAAAGATGGTCGGTAGTCCATGAATAGACTGACTCTTATAACGAATCATTTTCAACTGGTTAATACGTTTTTTGAGCAAACGTTTTGCTCGTCTTTTGGCTCGTCTAAGAAGTTCCGCAGATTGACGGATCGGTTTAGTTACCTTCCAGGATAATGAATTGCCATACAAACTAATCTCTTGGCGATAACGTTCTGCTTCCTCTGTTTTCCGCTCAAGCTGATTGCGCAAAACATTTACTACATCCGATTCTGCTTCTTGATTTTTGTCCTCCAAATTATTAGCCCGATCATTTAGCAAACGTTCTTGTTCTTCATGCTTCTCTTGTAACTGCTTGTATTCGTCAGACATTCTTTCCAACAATTCAAGCTGTATCTCGGACTGAACTGCGAGTTCATTAATCGAACTCTCGCGCTCCTGCAACTGCTGATGCAGTGAGTTGATCATTTTCAAGTTATTTTCCGCCTCGATGTGGCTTTTCTCCCAGCCCAGCAGTCTAGCGTCCATAGCTTGCAATGTACTGGAGATTTGGGCCATCGTAGGCAAAGCTTTAATCCTCTTCACGATCTCTTTACTCAGTTCAAATGAAACGGCTATCTCAATGCTTAGCACGACTTCTCCATCGTAGGCGGGGAGATCGGAGAGAATAATATGCGGATCGTTACTAATGCTGATTCCAATAATTTCATCCTGTTTATCGGTTACTCGGATAAAGTCCATATACGCTATGGGACACAGATCAATGAGATCATATGAGGAGTTACCGCAGGATAATTTCAACTCTGTAACTTGTACAAAACCTATCCGGTTCAAAGGATCTATCCGCAATGTATTTCCAGCAAACTTTGGAATAGTAGCCCGATAGCGCACTGGAGACGAACCTACCTCTATTGTTACAAACTTTGAACTCGTTTCGGAAAAATGCCCCTGCTCATCCCCCCAAAATACTTGCATTCTATGACTAGGCGTATGGCTTAAAATGGATGAAATCTGTTTAAAATTCTGTAAAGTTTGAACAACCCATCTTTCAAACTCAATAAAATGTTTATTCTCATTAGTCGTCATATCCAGCATAGAACGATACAACGTTTGAACGTCGGCAGGAGAGGCCGGCTCATGAAATAGATCATCGATTGAAAATTGATCGTGCCTGAGATTTTTATTGACAGCAGCGACAGCGATCTCTCGTATTTTAGGCTCATCCGAACATCCCAAAAATTTCTGAAGACGTTGGCAGACTTCATTGGGCTTTTCCATTAATTCCTCGTATGAAATAACAGTTCGCTTTTCCCCATTGGAGTAATACAAGCCGTGCAGCGTATACAACGACCATAGCGCATATGATTTCTCGAAGGAGAAACGATCCCTTTTGTTTAGAGAGGCAGCGACACCTAGCGGATTGCGTACACACAGAACGAAGCTTGCATCTATGTGCAGTTCTTTCAACACTTCTTTCCATAGAGGAAGCAATAAGCAAGTTCTTGGGTCTTTCCAACCCCATACCTTTTTACCGGAAAAATAAGAAGAAATTATATTCTTCATTTCGTTCTTAAATGGCTCTATATCATTGCTTAGCCACCACTCATCAGGAAGAGGCTTGGTCGTGTCCCATGAGGAAGCAAGCTTATTCAATATTTTCTCGTGCAGTTGAACGATACTGGTAAGCTCCCAGAACCCCTCAGGATTATCTTCTCCTTGCGGCATCATATCGGCATCCTGTCCTAAATAAACGCCGAGAGAGCCAACCGTTCTGGCAATCAGTGAAGTCCCGCTTCGATGCATTCCTAAAATAATTATTGCTCTAGTCGTATAAAACATGATGCGCACTCCATTTCATAAGGCACTGTAACTTAAAGTGAAGAATATTCGACAAGAAACCTCAAAATCCTTTGTAAATAGACAAATTGCATCATCATCACTCATATATATATCGGAATCCTGCAGGCAAATTTGATCAAATCTGTTTTTCTCGAAAAGAAAACCTGCAAGTAGGATGATTATTCTCTGCGCTCGCAGTGATTGTCATATCCCTATTGCAGGTTCTTTATTTTGATTCTAACTTTTTTTAACGGCTCTTCACTAGCAGCTCGATCGCTTCCTTCACTACTTTGTTCGTATCCCCGCCGGATTGCTGCTCCTCCAGGATGCATTGCTGCAGATTCTCAGCTACGATCTGCGCGATCGCTTTGTCTGCCGCGTTGCGGACTGCCGACAGCTGGGTAATGACATCCTTGCAGTTCTTTTCTTCCTCCATCAGTCTTAGTACGCCACGAACTTGTCCTTCCAGACGTCGAAGTCGTTTCTTCATCTCATCATTATAATGATAAGCCACTTGCATCAGCTCCTCTAATCTGTCCTATACCTGTATACGTATAAGATAACGCAAATCGGGAGGTCAATCCAGTATTATATGAACGAGTAGGACGATAATCGAACCGGATCCTTATTCAGCAGACAAGGCATCGGCCTTCGTTGGTTGAACCGTGCCGAATGGATGGTGGGGAGGCGCATAGATTACATACAATTTAAGCGGGGTATTCCCCGTATTCGTTACGTTGTGCCATTTGCCTGCTGGTATCATAATCGCATAGCCGTCTCGAGCCATTACTTGAAAATCCAATACTTCCTTGCGATCACCCATTTGAACGAATCCTTGGCCTTCCTCAATCCGAATAAATTGATCGGTCGTCGGATGAACTTCCAGTCCTATATCGTCTCCGACATTAATGCTCATAAGGGTTACTTGAAAGTACTTCCCTGTCCATAGCGCCGTTCGATAAGTAGCGTTTTGTTCGGCAGCCTGCTCGATATCCACGACTAGCGGCCTTTGTCCATAATCCGTTATTCTCATGTATTCATGATATCGATTCCAGTTGCTATAATTCAAAGGATACACGCTCATTCTCCTCTTCGCGATTAAGTTCCTTTATCCTATGCAATCGCCTAATGAAAGGGTTGCAAAATAGGTAAGAGCCTAAACCGAAAGCGGATCGACACCAAATTCATTGAGACACAGCTCTTCGAACCTTGCAGAGTGCGCCGCCGCTTTGTGAACATCTCCGATGCTGTTGTACAACTTGAGCAATAGTCTATTCATCTCTTCCTGCAGCGGATATATGGACAGATAATCCTGCAGACGAGACTCGGATTTGCTCCAATTCTCCATAGCAAAGTCGTGCAGCACTAGGTTACGAATCAACCAATTGTATTTGCGCGCATAGTTTTCCTCCAGCGATGCTTTCCACAAATAATCTTTGCCTGCCAGCAGCGGCCCTTTATACAATGAGCTAAGGCGCTCCGCTTGCGGTATATCGGCAAACTCTTCTGTCAGCACCGTTTCAAGCTGTTCATATTCAAGTGCGTCGTAAACGGTTTGGAGCGGCTCGAGCAGGTAGCCGTCATTTGTTTTTTGAATATCGAGCGATAGTCCGTGCTCCTTCGTCAGTTTTTTTAAGCGGTATATCGTATTGTGCAGGTTGTGAAGCGCGCGCTCCTCAGGAAGTTCGGGCCACAGAAGGTCGATAATGCGCCATTTGCTTATATCACGGCGAGGGTGGCAAAGGAAATAGGCTAGCAGTTCCTCCGATTTACGGGTCGGAAACCGAACAGATTGCGTCCCCGTTCCATTCCGTACATCAAAGCCGCCAAAGCAGCTAATCGGACTATAAGCCGGTAAATACGCGGAGACTAATGGAGAAGAGAGCTGCAGCTTTAGCAGCCGATTCGCAATACGCTCGATGGCATCTGGCGTAACGGGCTTCAATATATAATCGAAGGCATACACTTGAAAAGCGTCGAGCGCATACTGCTTGTAGGCCGTCGTAAATACGATCTTTGTATACTCAGACAACTCTCCGATTTTCTCCGCTAAGGCTATACCGCTCATTTTAGGCATTTCTACATCCAAAAAAGCGATATCCGGCTTCAGTTCAGCCATCCTCTCCAGCGCCTCTAACGGATTGCTGAACGCATTCAAAATCGTGTAATGCGGATTTTGCCCGATGATGACTTTCATTAAGTTCAGGATTGGCTTTTCGTCCTCTACGATTATAACGCGAAACATAATGTCCCCCCTTGGCGGGCCATAGCCGCCTGTTTTCAGCCTGTTTACCTCAACTTCATCAATCTTCAATCGGCAAAAACATCGTAACCTTCGTCCCGAAGCCAAGCTTTGAATCGATGGCAAATGTCGCCCCTTGAATAGCCTCTAGGCGTTTGCGTATATTAGCGATGCCGATGCTGCCTTGCGGATGCTTATCCGTAGACAGACGGTAAATCAGATCATCAGGCATGCCGACTCCGTTATCCTCCACGGTTACTTGAATGTAGCCGTCACCCTCTGCGATGCTGAGCGTTACAAGTCCGCCGCTGTCGGTTTCGAACAAACCGTGACGGATCGCGTTTTCCACAAGCGGCTGGATGCATAATGACGGAATCGCAACGCTTCGAATGCTCTCATCCGCATAACAGATGAAGTCGAAACGCTCGCCGAAACGTGCTTTTTCGATCTCGATGTATGCTTCGGTAAGCTCCAACTCGCGATGGAGAGGAACTTTCAGGACCGTGCGGTCCATATCCAAAATAAACCTTAAATACTTGCTCAGCATGGACAGCAAATAAGCCGCCTTGACGCCGTCCGTGTAGCAGAACGAAATGACGCTGCTTAGCGCATTGTAAAGAAAATGAGGTTTGATTTGAGCTTGATGGAATGCAAGCTCACTCCGGATTGCTTCTTGCATCGACGTTTTCATCGCAAGCAGCGTATGGATCCGGGCAAGCAACGTCTCGCTGTCGAACGGCTTCGTCACATAATCGTTCGCTCCAGCCCGGAAGCCGAGCGCGATATCCTGCTGTGTGTCTCGAGCCGTTGCGAATAGAATGGGCAGATCGATAATGGAATACTGGCTGCGCAAAATTTGACAAAGCTCAATGCCCGACATATGCGGCATCATTACATCGAGAATAACAAGATCGATGCGAGCATGCTCCTTAAGCTTCGACAACGCCTCCTGCGCCGAAAAGGCAACAATGACGTTATACGGCTGCCTTCTTAAAATAGTCAAGAGCGTATGGATGTTGGACGCTTCGTCATCGACGATCAGAACGCTGCGTTCGTGGTCTTCCAAAATGTCGAGCTCGTCCATATCCATATGGAACCGGTGCGGATCCGACAATTCAGCCGCAGAGGCCGATTGCATGTAACTTTGCATGTGCTCCACGCCCGGGAGCATAAAGGTCATTCGCGTACCGCGTCCGACTTCCGACCAGGCGACGCGTATATTGCCCCCCATTTGCTCCGTAAGCTTGCGGCTTATGTATAAGCCGACGCCGAGTCCTGTGTAGCCGTCCAGCGGCAAAGGCTCTTCCGCTTGCTCGAAGTACCCGAATATCGCCTCGTGCTTGTCCAGCGGAATACCTCTTCCGGTGTCTTCGACCGAGATGGCCGTCTGCCTTTCCGAGATGTGTGCGCTAACGGTAATCATGCCATTGTCGGTATGTCTAATAGCGTTATGTATAAGATTGTAGACGATTTGTCGCAGCCGGTTCTCATCCGCCACGACCCACACATCGCGCTCGACCTCGTTAACCAGCCTTACCGTCTTGCCGGCCAGCTCGAATTGAAGCATATCGATGACGATTTGTACGGTTCCTCTGACCTCGACCGCTTTGGGCTGTAAACGAAGCTCGTTCTGCCTGAGACGCGTTACGTCAATCAAATCATTAACGAGCATCGACAGCTTCATTGAAGTATCTTTGACGAGCCATAAATGCTGTTTCTGCTTAGCGGTTAAATTACGCTCCGAGTCATCGAGCAGATAGGAAGTTATATTCAATATGCCGTGCAAAGGCGTTTTGATTTCATGCGACGTTTGGGTTAGGAACTCATCCTTCAATTGACCCGCGATCATGAGCTGGCGCGACAGCCGCTCCGAATCCTCATAGGCTTTTGCAAACCTTACGGCGAGCAGAATATTCATGAACACAATGAAACAAATAATGCCAAACTTGCCCACCATGTCGGTCGAAACGATATTTTCCGCATATAGGCCGCCGTCGACTAGAAATACGAGCAATGAAAGGCTGCCGCCGATAAATAGCAATTGCTCGGAGCGGTCATATGTATCATCGCGGAAGTTGCTATATAAATAGATCATCCGCGTAATAATAGCCAGGACAGCAACGCCGATATACACAAAAAACCAATATTTCAACTCAATATGCAAACGATAGGGCAGTAAAATAACAGCGCCGATATATAAAAGGATAGGCAATAAGGTTAAGCGCAGCTTTTGAACGGACATAAGCCGAGCATCGATGCAGTAGAAGAACATAATGATGACTGCAGCACTTGCAAACTCACTAATATCGAGAAGCTTATAGGCTATATCGAAGGGCAGTCCAGGAAACAGCTGTTGCAATATTTTTTCGCCGTAAACGGATTTCTGTACGACAAGAATAAGCAGATAAAGACCGCTAAGCAAATACGTTTTCTCTCTGCGTCCAAGAAAATAGAAGCTGACGTGGTATGCGCCGAACATGCCTAGGACGAAGATCGCCGCAATATCGGTTCCCAGTTGGATTCCATTTAATGTTGTAATGTCCTCTTGCAGGCCGAACGGGATGGAAATGACGATACCGCCAGTAACAAAAACATAGTTTGATACTTGAATGATGATTTCGATTTCATTGTCCGACGGCTTAAAAATCACGGTGTAAGGGGTGTTGCCGGGTTTGGCCGCTGCATTGACATGATGCGGCAATCCGCTCCCGCCTTCCACGTTATCGTCGATAAACAGACGGTTGGCCATCCGAATGCTGCGGATCTTAATACCGTACAGCTCGTCAGGATCAGAGACTAAAACTTTAAGCCGGTAGGTGCCGTACCCCCGGCGTTCCATGCCGCCTTCGCTAGTATGTCCTTGCCATGAGCCCGGTACCTCCAGATAGGTGATATCCTTCTTTTGGACATTGTGAAAATCTTCTGGCGTTAGCAGCATGCCCTCATGAAATTCCCATTCTCCGTCCAGCATGACGAAGCCTTTATTGTCAAAATCCCATTCCGTCAAATCAAGCACGCCTTCCTCTGCCAGAGGGACTCCTTTGCTTGGAAGAGTCTGAGAGTAGATGCCGGCAAATAAAGCGAAAGAGAGCAAGATGATGATCGCAACCCCCGCAAGTTTGCGTCTATTCGTATGTGTGTCGATTGCGTTCAACCCCGTTTTCCTGCAAAGTTGGCTCCATTATATCATCAATCTCTCTCAAAAAACTCACAAAAGCGCGGTAAACTATGAACCTGGTATAGTTGCTCTCGTACTCACTCACGGCAACGGCCGCGTCGCTCCCTCAAGGGTTGCGTACGCGGCCATTGTCGTTTCCTATTCGGCTGCAACAAGCTGCACTAGATCAATTCGGTCAACTTCAGCAGCTTCTGAACGATAACCGCAACTTCGGCTCTGGTCATCGGTTCGGCAGGAGCGATCTCTGATCTGCTTCTGCCGGAGACAAGCCCAGCTTTGATACTCTCAGCGATCCCCGTCTTCGCATAGTCGGCAATGCTGTCAACATCGGCGTAGCTCTTCAGCAGCTCATCTGCTTCCGCTGCGGTAACTTCCGATTTGTAACCGGCCAGGCTCATCGCTCTTGATAAAATCGTCATCGCCTGCTGCCGGCTGATCGTATCATTCGCTCCGAATCGGCCGTCCGGATAGCCGGTGACTAGTCCGTAAGCATTCACAGTCTTGATATAGGGTGAGTACCATGCCTTAGCGTCAACATCAAGGAAAGTGACGTCGGCTGAACCAACTGCTTGCGGCAGTCCCAACGCTTTAACAATAATAGCCGCGAATTCGGCTCGGGTTATACTTCGTCCCGGCTCGAATCTGCCTGCGCCCGTTCCACTGACAATCATGCGGAAAGCTAAATCCTCTATCGCCTGCTTTGCCCAATGAGACTGTACATCGGCGAAGCCCGCCGATGACCCGGTTATGACCGCGATTATGCCGCTTCCAGACAAGCTCTTGACCACAGCCTTCCAGACGCCGTCCGCATATACAACCCGCGTTGGCATTGGAATAAGACTCCCGTCGCTGGCAAGCATCACAGCGACTGCATGCTTCGCGGCTTCTTCCGAGAGCTCAATGGTACGCTCGGCATAACCGCTCAGCGTGCTCAGCTCTACGCTTTTTCCATCCTTCATATATAGAGCCCGGAACTCGGTTGCCTTCGCAAGGATGTTGTAATGCCCCTCAGCCGCGCCTTGCTGCAATTGCCTCATACCTTGGGCATTGGACGCAGGAGCGGCGACTTCGAGACGAACAACTGAAGCGCCGGCTGACTGAGCCTGCAGCTCCTTAGCCGCTAACCTGTAGGATACCGCGCCTGCAGTAATCCGAATAAAAGCGCCATGATCGGCCATTTGCCCAATCATTTGACCGCTCAGCTCAGCCCGATACACATCCGCAGAAGTGCCGAAGACGATGTCAACTTCGACTTGCCCTGCTAGCCCGTTAAGAAGCTTGGCCAGCAGATCTTCCCGAATGGCTATTGTAGTTGTCGTACGACCCCTCACCGTTACAGAGCTCTCCTGGCCGATAGCCTGTGACTTGCCGTTTACCATCACATCGACGATCCGGTCCGGCTGGATATCAATTCCTATATCGCCGCCACCAATGTCACCACCGCCGCCGTCGCCGCCGTCTGTGCCGCCATCAGTGATTGTCGTTTTCGTAAACTCGGCGACTAGCAAGTCGCTGTCGTTTTTGCCTTCTACTACAGTTATCGCTTTAATGACTGCGGAAGCTGCTAGCTCGATCGAGCGTGTATAGAGCTTCGATGCTTCGCTAGGCTCGGAGCCGTCAACCGTATAGTAAATGGTTCCGCCCGTCTCGCCGGTCGTCAATACAACATTCGTTTTGTCCTTGAAGCTTCGCTCTGTGGACGACTCAGGCGCTGTCGCCGTCTCGGCATAGCGGAATGCCGTCTTATTAATGGCAATCGTACGGCTTGCCCCGTTCTTGACCGCCGTCAGCACAATCGGCGCCGTACCTTCTGCTGACCAGCCAATGGAAGCGTCCGGCGTCTTGCCGTAGCTTCCTCTTACCTTGTACGCCGTATCCCCATTCGCCAGCATAACCGCCACGGTAGACAATTGGCTGTCCAGGGAGCCGCTGAACGAAGCTAGCTGCGGATAAAATCCACTGGCAGCTATCCATGTAGAGGCGCTTATTCCCACAGGCAGCACGCCTCCGGTCAATTCGGAAGTACTCTTGCCTTCCGCCTTCCCGGCTTCACCGCTTAACTTCGTTCCTATCGGCAGATAGTACGCAATCGGCTGCTGCAGCATCTGCGCGTCGTAGTAGTTATTGACTAGCACAGCCGCGTCTCCAAGCTGTCCGGCGACGCCTCCGAAGAAGGTCTTGCCTTTGGCCAGACTACCGGCGACGCTGGCTTCAGCCTGCCCTCCGCTCAAGTTGGTTGTCAGTGTTCCGTGAGCCGCATAGCCGGCAATGCCGCCCGCTCGGGCGAACTCAAGGCCCTTAGCCTCCGCTGTGCCGCTGCTATAGCTATCGGTAATAGCGCCTCTGCTGAATCCAGCGATACCGCCTGCCGTCGCATCGGCTGCCTCTGCCGCAACCTCGGAGTAAGTAAAGCTGCGAAGTATTCTTCCTCCGGTTTCATGAAGTCCTGCGATGCCGCCTGCCGCTCCAGCACCTTCCGTATAGTCAGCCTTAACTGCTGCCTTGGCAAAGGAGTCGGTTATGGCGCCAGTATTGCTGCCCGCAACTCCGCCAACCGCGTTCCTCCCGTTAATCGTCGCTCCCTTGACGGCGACGCTTTCTATCGTCCCGCTGTTGCGGCCAACTACGCCGCCGACGAGATCTCCTAGCCCGAATAAGAGACTGTCTGTAACCGTCACTTGAGATATCATTCCCTCCGGCGCATTCACGCCGGCAATCAAGCCAAGTCCAGATCCGCCGAATACGGCAGCGTCTGCCAGCTTCAGATTGCGAATCGTGCCGCGGTTCTCAGCAACAAGACCGTAACCGTCTATTTCCGTTCCGTCCATGGTCAATCCGGAAATCATATATCCGGCGCCTTCAAGAACTTGCGCAAAGCTTGCAATAGGCAGCCACGGCTTGCCCGCCAGAGAAATATCGGCCGCAAGCGTGATGCTTCCGATATCGAGAGGACCGTTACCCGCTGGGTCGAACAGCTTATACAACGAGCCGTCCGCATCATCAATCATTAGAGCAAGTGCCGCAAGCTTCTCGGCAGAACCCGCTTCGATTGCCGTCTCTCCCTTTACGGTTTTGGTTACAAAGCCAAAGTCCGGCGAGAAACGCCACTCGGCCAGTCCAAGCAGCTTCGGAGCGTAAGAGCGATGTCCTTGTGCCCCTGCCGCATAGAACCATACGGGATTGCCGCCCGCAAAGCTCCAGCCCTCCGGCTTGCTGTCCGCAGTGAAGGAAACACGCGTTACGTTCGCGCTTTGCAAGGCACCCGCAGTATCGTGCTTGATTGGGACCAGTTCTCCTTCATAATAAGAGTTCTGTACCTTCCCATCGCGATAATTGTAGCCGATAAACGAGCCCATATAGCTGTTGGAGCCCCCGGCTTGCGCCGATACTTCCGTCACGCGCTCATACGAACGGGATATGCTGCCGTCGTTATAGCCCGCAAATCCCCCAGCGTAGGAACGGGTCGCGCCGTTGCTTCCGATTACGCGCACATATTGCGAATCCGAATAGGCATCTTCGATTGTCGTCCCATAATTGATCATTCCCGCGAAGCCGCCGCCTCTGGCATCAAAGGCAGTGTTGGAAACAGTGCCTGAAGCGTAAGCCTGCTCAATATGGTAGGCATTAGCCGCACCCACAAAGCCGCCGGCGTAGACGCCTGCCGCTCCGCTTGCGTTTACTCCGCCCAATGCATATGCCTCGGAAATGATGCCGCTAGTCGTATCGCCCAATAGCCCGGCGAAGCCCCCGGCATATACCGTGCTGTACAGGTTGGCATTCTGCACCTTGACCGAGCGGTTCGATGAAGCATAACGAATCTCTGTGCCTTCCGCTTGGCCTATAAAGCCGCCGACATGCGAATTGACGCCCGAGCGACCGTTCGCAACGCTGTCTCCGATGTGAACAGGCTGGCTGCCAGCCGTATTCGCCTTGGCGTAGAAAATGAATCCGCCGGACGCAAGGCCGACCAGACCGCCCCCATTGTAATGAATGCTTTCCTTGGCCTGAATGGAGCCGTCAGCGCTTATGCCAACGATGCGGCTGTCCTTCGCGTAGCCGACCGCCCCGCCTGCAAAGGACGTTTTCCCTCCTGCGGCTGCAACGGAAAGATTCGATTCCGAATTGTACAATGAAACGCCGTCCATTATTCCTGCAATTCCCCCGGCATACAGGTCCGCCGTCTGGCCGATCGCGCCGATGGAGAGGGAGCCTGCCGTTACTGTAGCCTCATATACACCTGGATAAAGCGGTACAACATATCCGAAATCGAGCGTTACGTCCCTTTTCGAGGATTCGAGCTTTCCGGCGATCCCCCCAGCCGTACTCGTCTCGGAGCCGCCAGTCATACTGATTTGCGGAGCTGCCTCCACGCTGTACAGTATCACGTTAGCCGCATGGCCAGCGATTCCCCCAACGTGGGCACTGACGCCGGTTGCCATCAGCGAACCGTTGAACGAAACGTCATTTACCGCGGCTTCGGACAGGAAGCCTGCAATACCGCCTAACTGGGCGCCAGCTCCAGACGAGATAATAGATAGATCTCGAACGTCAGCCTGCTCGATGTCGAATGCCGCGTCGCCGCCTCCAACCTTCGTGCCGACGATGCCGCCGGCTGAGGAGATTCCGGAAATGACAGCGGCTTTTCCGTCTCCAGACACTTCCGAATTACGAATTCCCTGCAAGGCGGCCGAGCGTCCAAAGATGCCGCCGGCTGTTGCATCCGCTCCTGTCGCCTGAATCATGCCTCCCGTCAAGCTTACGTTCAGCGCTTCTGCCAATCCAGATTCCGCGCTGCCTGCCATGCCGCCTGCCGCGCTGCCCGTCCCTGTGGCAAGAATGACGGCGCCGTTCTGAAGAACAAGAGTCGCTTCGGTTAAATCGCCGTTCTGTCTGCCCGTCAATCCACCGACGAGCGCCCCGCTGCCAGCAGCTTCGATTGCGCCGGAGGTAACGGTTACTGCTCCACCGGTCAAAGAGGAACCATTGTCTCCGATCAATCCGCCTACATAAGCTTGATCGGCTGAGCTGCGAACTTTGCCGTTACCGCCTGCCGAGAACGACAAGCCGGATACTTCCCCGGCATTGCGTCCGATAAGACCACCGACTGCCGTTGCTCCCTCGATGGTGCCTTCAGCAAGCGACGCTTTCACTTGCTCTGCTCTGCCCAAGTTCAGACCGGCCAGCGCACCGGCAGTCGTCTGGCCGCTAATGCCAATCGGCGCCAGGACAAGCCCGCTCACGGCGCCGTCGCTGCCGATTACGCCGAACAAGCCTGCATGGACTGCACCGGATACTTTATAATCGCTGATCGCATAATCATTGCCGTTGAATACTCCCTCGAACGGGTGCTGCTCGTCGAATGCGATTGGCGTCCAGTCGGAATTTTTCAGATCGATGGACGATTGTAATTGGATCGTTCTGCCGATAAAGCTGAATGGTCCGACTCCCGCGGCCGTACCGTTAACGATAGCCGCCAAGCCGGCGAGTTCTTCCTCCGTACGAATCGTAAAGGTTAGGGCGGACGGATTTCGCGTGTACCACTCCAAGCTGACGGTTCGCGGACCCTCAGTCTCTGCCCCGTTCAAGTTCAGTTGAGGGTATTTATAATGCCCCCCCGCAGAGCCGTATCGCCATGCCGCTTCGCTGAACGTCCAACCGGATATGACCGGGAACGTCTCCTGATTGGCAAGCGCCGAAGACAGAATAGGCCTCAAGCGGGCGTAATTGTTCAGCTCATTGTAGGTGCCTCCTCCAAAATCAAGCACGCCGCTGTTCAAAGACAGTCCTTCATCCTTCAAATAGAAGCTGTTGTCTATGATCTCCTTGCTCGCGTTCTCATATTTGCCTGCAAACCCGCCGGCATAAGCACCGAGAACACCGGTTGACTGCCCGGCCGAATAGCTGCCGGATACAGTGCCGCCGGTTATTCTCCCCGCCAATCCGCCACTGTAAGAGCCAGTCCCGCTGGCCGACACGGCCATCCCTGCATATGCATTGATTATTTCTCCGGAATGGTCTCCGACAAGGCCTCCTGCATACGTATAGTTTCCGTTAGACGTCACTTTGGATAGCGTATAGCTCTGCTCCACCGTTCCGCTGTTTCTGCCGGCCAAGCCTCCGATCACGGCATAGCTGCCCGCTGTTCCGCCGCTATTAATCATCAAATCATGCTCCAGATAAGAGGACAAAATCGTACCGGCGTTGTCGCCCGCAATACCGCCGATAACCGATGAAGCGCCGCTTGCGGTGAGCGCAGCATTCGAGAACATATGATAGAGCATCCCCGAGTTTTGGCCTGCCAGTCCGCCAATCGTAACGAGATTGCCGCTTGCCAGCAAAGGTGTTTTCTCTGTCACGCTATTGTTGGCAATAAAGCTCCTGTTGTCGCCGACCAGACCGCCTACGACAGAAGAAGCGCCGTGTACCGTTACGCTTCCAGTCATCTTGCTGGACTGAATTGAGCTCACGGCTGAAGCTGCCGCCTTGTCAAAGTCTTCATCGGTTCTCCGATCATTCACGCCGATCAAGCTTCCGACAGTGGAGGAGCTTGCAGTAGCTGGCATAAGGATCGTCAGGCCTGCGATACTGTTGCTTCGCAGCACCTTCGCCAAAGCCTCGTCCTCATATCCGGCTACCCCCCGATTGTAACCAGTCAAGCCTCCCGCGAAGCTTCCGCTACCTTTCACGTTGAGCTTGATCACGGAGCCGAATACTTGCTTAATCGCGCTATCCGTGTTGTAACCGACAATACCGCCGGCATATGCTCCCGAAGCCGTCTCGGCGCTGGTCACCAATACATGCTCAAGACTGGCTGCCGGCGCGCTGCCGGTAATGGCAGCATTCTCTGTTTGACCGGCCAAACCGCCGACCCGGCTGCCGCTGCCGGATACGTTCAACATCGCATAATCAGGAAGCGTTCCGATAACGATGGAGGAAGCGATCGAACCCCCGACCATCTCGCCGACCAACCCTCCCGCCATGCTGGCATCCCCTTCAGCGCTAAGGACAGGACTGTCGGCAACGATGCTCTGAAGCGACGACGAATCGTATATACCGCCTGCAATGCCGCCGATTCTCGTTCCATCGGCCGCTTCGGCCGCAACAATCGAGAGACCTGTACTATTGCTGTCGGATCCGTTGCCGCTCCAAACGGCTCCTCCGCTAAGGCTGCCTGCCAGTCCGCCCAGCCTGCTGTCGGATCCGCTAGCCGTTATAGATACCGTATCCGCCTTCAAACCGACTGATGAACCGCTGCTCCTACCTGCAATTCCTCCGACATCGGAGCGATCACCTTGGGCTTCCAAGGAAATATTCGAAATCGTTCTTAGGTAGGAGGCAGACATGTTGGCTCCGCTATCTCCGACCGCTCCTCCAAGCGATGAGTCTTCCGCTGCTGAGACGCCCGTTATATGACGGAGGTCAACGGTTCTGTCATTTGCGTCCAGACTGACGGACGCCGAAATCTTTCCAGCCAAGCCTCCCAGACTGGAGCCGTCCGCATCTGCGCTGGCGTTCAAGCTTATTCGTTCAATTGTTGCCGGTCCCAGAATAAGCGAGCCCCTATCTGCGCCAATCACGCCGCCTGCGGACCCGCCTGCGCTGCTAGTCTCAATGTCCGCATAGCGGACGACGGCATTCTCGATGGATCCTTCCGCCGTACCAGCCACACCTCCGGCATCTCCGCCGGAACGAATCAGAGCAGGAATATCAGTAGTGCCGCCAATTACGGCGCCGGCGATCGTTCCTCCGCTTATAGCGCCAACGATACCTCCGGTTTGAGCTCCGCTGCCGGGAACGACCGACACGTCGATCTTGCCGGTGAAGATGGGGCTCTCTATCGTTCCTCCCAAATCGTAATATCCTGCGATTCCGCCGGTATACACTTCGCTGTCGGCGCTGGAAGCGCCGGAATCAACCTCAATATTGCCGCTGTATGATTCACCGGTAATATCGGCGTCCGCACCGGAAGCATAGCCAACAAAGCCGCCGGTATAGAGCCGCTCCATTCCTCCCACGGAAATATTGCCTAAGCTGGCGACATTGGGCCCCGATTTGGAATAGTTGATGTTGGAGACTATGCCGCCGGTGTACACGTCCGACGCTGTTCCGATGACCGTAATATCGCCGCTATTCACATACGCAGCCGAGTCATCGCTCGCGAGCACCAGACGTGTCTCGGCGAAACCGATCAGCCCGCCGGTGTACACGCCGCTCTCGTAAGCTTCAACCCCAATCGCCGCGCTATTCTTAGCGGCAGATAGGAAGGTGGCAGTGCCCAGTACTTTGCCCGCAATCCCGCCGGTATATATTTCCGACATACCTCCTGCTGACAGTTGCGCGCTGTTGCTGATGTCCTCTCCCCAGACGAAATCTCCTGCCACCAGACCGGCAATCGCCCCTGTGTACGTGCCTGTTCCGCCGATGTTGCTAATGCCGGCCGATGACGGAACGAAAGCAAATTCGATTGCAAGCCCCTCGACCGGCTCATAGAAGCCTACCAATCCGCCGGCGGCACTGCCATCAGCACCAGGCGAGCTCACCGAAATCCTCCCTGTATGGAAGGTTTGGTCGGAGAACTCAACCGATGCCTCAGCAGCCACACGACCGACAATTCCCCCGATACCGCCTCCGCCCGTGTTCTCGGCGAACAGATCGCCGCTGTTACGGAACGCGGTTTGCCCCTCTGCCATCAAGAGCGGCTCGGACGCCAATCCGATAATGCCTCCCGCATCGGCTCTGCCTACGGCATCGGCGATGCTTACCGTACCGGTGTTCTCAGCCTTCTTAATCTGCAGCTCGCCGTTTGTCGCGCCTGCAATGCCTCCCGCCATCGCATCGCCTGCGCCGACAAGCGACACGCTTCCGTGATTGACTACATTAGAAAGAAGTCCAGAGGCACTGCCTGCGATTCCCCCCGCATAGACAATGCCGGGATCTGCGCCAGACGCTTGGACAGCAACCGTGCTGGTCACATCCAGAATCGTACTGTTCCCGTCCATATACCCTACAATTGCTCCGGCAGCCGCTTCAGCGGAGGATTCCGCCTTCACCGTGCCGGAAATCGTAAACTTGCCTACCGTAGCTTCGCTCATCGACCCTAATAAGCCGCCGTAAGTGGCACCCGTAACCGTTATGCCGGTCAATGCCGGATTTAATCCGGCTTGACCGATCAATATACCTTTGAACGGATGCTCGGCATTGCCGATTGGCACCCAATCGTTGCCTGCCAGCGACATGCTTGACGAAATCTGCAACGTTTTTCCGCTAAAATCGGTAATCCCGTTATTGACCAGCGACGCAACGCCCGCAAGCATGTCCGCCGAATTAATGCTGTAGGTTGAGTAGTTCTCGTCATACCAGCTCGTAACCGCCTCATCTGCCCAGCTGCCGCCGGCAGCCCGGACCCCTCCCGGGAGGAGGGGAAGCAGCAATAATGCGCAGCACAGCAGCTTGATCCATTTCTGCCTAAATTGCATATAACACCTTCCCGATCTATCGTTTGAAATGCGTCTCTTCTTCTGCTTTAAAGATTGCCGGCAGGCACAAGGCTATTTAGTCTGACTGCGATAGCTGCCGCCTGCGCCCTTGTAAGCGTGCCGTTAGGGAGCAACGCACCGTTAACGCCGGAGATGATGCCCTCTTGTACGCAGATGGCAACAGCCTCTCTGGCCCACTGCGGAATCGAATCTCCATCACCAAACGACTCCAGAATGCGATCGACTTCCGCTTTCGTAACCGCTCCGCCTCCGCCTGCCAGCTTCATCGCACGGCCGGCAATAACCATCGCCTCCATGCGGGAGATGCCGCTTTGCGGACGGAACGTTCCGTCTTCGAAGCCGTTGACTAGCCCGTTGTCGGCAGCGATAGCTGCGCTGCGGCTGAACCAATCGTCAGCCTTGACGTCCTTGAATTTGCTCTGTCCCTGTTGATTCATCAACCCAAGCACGCGCAACAGCACGACCGAGTACTCTGCCCGGGTTATACGGCTGTTCGGATCGAACCTATTCGCGGTGCGTCCCGTCATGAACAGCTTGCCGGCAGCCTGCTGAATCACATCCTTCGCCCAACTGCCGTCGCTCACATCGTCGAACGCCGCTTTGTTGCTGATGAAGGCAATGCTTCCGTTGCCCGTCAGCGTCACGCTCACATAGGCTTTGTTGCTTACAATATCGATTGACCATGGAAGCGTTGTCCAGCTGCCGCTGTCGTCTTGCAGGACGACCGACGAAATATCTCTGGCCGCAATGGTATCCGGCAGAGCAATTCTAGCTTCGACGGAACGATCCTTGTACATTCCAGCAGGCGAGATGTTGAAGGTCGCGCCTTCGCCGTCTCCCAGCAAGGTCGCGCCTAGGCTTTGCGCCAGCTTCTCCAGCTTGACCTTGTTAGGAGCGCTATTTTTATCAATCGTCAGCTTAAGTTCCTGTCCTGCAGCTGCCCCCGAAGGGAACAACAGCTCGGCAAAAGGAAGTAAAATATGAACATTCTGCCCTCTATCGGCCGCCTTTGCCAGCAGAGACTGGCCCAGCGTGAGTTCATACCCGACAACTGTCTTATCCGTGCCTTCAATCCGCAAGTCGTTGCCTGTCGCACCGTCAGTAGCCTCGCTTGCATCGATTCGGGCAACCAGACGGCCATTCTTCTTCTCCGTCTTCACATTGGCTCCCGCTGCGCTTAGACCGGATTCATCAGATCCGGAGCCCGTCTCTTCTCCTCCGCCAATGTCGCCTGGGAAGCCGCCGTCTCCGCCACCTGAGTCTCCGCCGGAGCTGCTCCAGATAACCGCCGGCATCAACGCAGACACCGCAAGTGCCTGCTTCCCGCCTTCCGGGCGCTTGGCTGCAGCAACCTTATCGCCTCTGGCTGCCGGAATAATCCCGTCGTCCGGAAGCTTCGTCCAGCCGCTGACATCGTCCTTGTAGCGCGGAGCCTCTGGCGTTCCGTTCGCTGCTTTGTACACCTTGTACACCAGCTCGGAATCCGCCCTTTCTCCAATTGATACGACGTTGACCTTCGTCACCGCCGCTTTTCCGTTGACAGCCGTCGTATACGCTTCAATATCCGTCACAACATCGACGACAACCATTCCTTGCAGCGCAGCTTCTTCCGATACCCGGTAGTCGGCCGCTATTATGGCCGAACCTTCCGACAAGCCGGTAACAACCCCATCGGAAGATACTTGCGCGGCATTTCCCGAATACAAGGAGTAGCTCAGACGGTCCAAGTCGGACTCGGCAACAGGCACTTCCTTGAATTTGGCTTTGCCGCTTGCGTCCTTCCCGTCCGGCACACGGAGGAACGCTTCAAGCTGCTTCTCGTCTCGGATGCCCATGTTCGATACTTTGCGGAGCACCAAACCTACCGGCACCTGATAGCCGCCGTTCGTCACCGTCAATGAAGCGCTGTTGCCGTTGCCTGCCTTGTCGACGGCTTCAAACAACAAGTTCAGGGTTGGCTTATCGCCCGATACGGCAATCTCTCCGCTGAATTTGCCGTCCTTGCCTACTGCAACCGTCTGACCCGCAACCTTCAGAACCGCATCATTGCTCGTTTGACCGGTTACCTTGATTTTGCCCCCCGCCGTACGCTCGCCGGGAAGAGGCGATTCGATGTATAGAACCGGAGCCGTCGTATCCACCGTCAAATACAGCATTGCGATCGAGAAATCACCCGTTGTTTTGTTTCTCGCCCGCAGCTCAACGGCATACGTGCCGTCCGACACAAAAGAATCGAAGTCCAATGTGCCGGAGCTTCCGCTGCCGTTGTCTGCGAGAGCAACCTTGCCTAGAGACTTGCCGTCATAGGTCGCCTCGACCTCTACATTTCGCTGATCGGATTTCACCTGCACGCTTTGACGCACAGACCCGCTCAGCAACTCCGCATATACGCCAGCTGATTCGGTTACCTTAGCCGATTCCGTATTCTGGAAGGAAAGAACCGGCTTATCCACAACCGGCAGCAAAGCGCTCGCCGTATTTACCCGTTTGGCATAATGGATATTTTCGTTCTTATCGGCAGCCTTATCCGGCTTCACCGCGGCAGACACGCCAACGACATAGGTTTGACCGGTCTGAAAACCTTTGTATTTCAGAGACTCGGCAGGCGGCGCGCTTCCCTGCAGGCTCGTCGTATCCACCTGACTGGAGGTAGACGCAGCGACCCATCCGCCGAGCCGGATGCCCTCATACCGCCCGGTTTCCTCGTTCCAATACTTCTGGAGCTCTTCCTCTGTAAAAAGAAGGGAGCTAAACGGCTCGTATTCCTGAAGCTCGCCGTTCTTTTCTTGCAGACCCTCGATGCTGTAGCTATGTTCATAGCCTTCTTGCCCCGCCTTCTTGGCCGCTGGCTTGAAGGACAGCTTGAAATATCCGTTGCCCGCTGGCTCAATGTCTGCATCGCTGACTTCGGATGGCGCCAGCGGGTCGATAAGCTCGAACTTATTGGCGCTTGTCTTCGTATCGAAGCTGCTCGCGGACTTCAGTTCGGCACGCAGGTAATAATCTCCCTGGGCCATCAAGCCCCGCAAATCCTCGGCCGCGCCCAATATTTGCAGATTGCTCACGTCCAGTTGCACGCTTCCCGTCGTCGCATTGCCTGATACACTGCCGCCGTAAGCTGCGTCCAAATCTTTGGCGATCAGCACGCCGGCGTCTCCCGGAGCCTGAGGCTCGCCGTTCCCGCCTGCGGCAGGCAGGACCGAATCCTTAGTCAAATAAAGGCTCACCGTATCTCCATCTTTGGCATTCATTGCTTTCCACGATGCTGTAAATACATCGGGGTTGCCGCCGGCATCCTGATCCAGCCTGATTTCCTCAAGCGAGGAGACTACAGGAACGTTGAACAGCCGCGTATCCACGGTCTGATCCGCGTACAGCTTCCATGCTCCGCTGCCAGCGCGATCGGCCGGAATCATAATGTACGCCTTGCGTATCGTCTCATTCTGGCCCGCGATTTCTTGTGTGAAGGCGTTGGCATTCGGATCGTTGACCCGATTCTCGTCATAGATCAGCTTGTAATCTTTGCCGTTATTGTCCTTCAGCACAAGCGCAGGCAGGTTATCTCCGTAGTATTGCACTTCCAGAATCGCATTGCCGGATACGGCGGACATCGGAAGCTCATGGAGCATGCCTTCTTCCGATACTTTAATGCCGCCGACGCCAAGACTCATCGAACCGTTGTCCAGCAAGCTGACGCCATCGGCTATGCTATGATATTCGATTTCATGCAGCTCTTCCTCGCGGTTCATCCAAGAGGTTGCCACGGTCTCCGCGCCTTCGCCCAGCACCATAAGCTTTGGTCCCGTCTCGGGGTCGTCGATCTTCAGATAAAGCAGACCGTCCGGCAAATTCTCTCCGGAGGTGCCGAATTCGATTCCTCCGTTGAAGTAATACGTAACGCCCAAGCTGACAAAAAGAATCGAGAAGCTGCCCCACATTTTATCGTTGTTGAGGCCCAGCGACACGCCAGCCAGCGGCATTCCCCCGACAATCGGCACATCGGACGGTATTTGAAGCTTGGCGCCCACGAAACCCTCGAAATCGATCCTGTTTTTGATCAAATTTTGGCCGACGAACAGCGACGCCTTGCCGATAATGACATCCCAGCCCAGCACGTCAACAGTCGCCGAAGCGCTGACGAACCAAGGCGTCATCCACTGAGCCGCAATTTTCGCTTCCGTAAGCATCGTCAGCATCTCCGAATCGGGGGAAGGGCTGTAATCCAGCTTGCCCACCAGCTTAATGCCGGACTTCTTCAGCGTCATGTCGATGCTTCCATAGAAGGTCGCCGGAGCCATTCCGAAGCTGATGTCTGCTCCGGCCTCAAGAGTTAGCGGCACGTCTCCCTCGCCTGCGATCGTATCCGCAAGCTCGCGAATCGCTCCGCGGATTCCCGTCAAATAAGTAGCTCCCGCAATCATTACGCCAGGATCGCCCAGCTCCGCCTCGAAGCCGATGACATCCGGCAAAATCCGTTTGTCCGCCACTTGCTTGAGCGCAAGCTCAACGCCGACGCCGACTCCGCTGACCGTGGCGTTGAATTTCAGACCGTACGTATTGTCTACGTCCTCGACTTCCTGAACATAATGGACAATCGTAATTTCACCGGACGGCATATCGCTGCCGTCCTCCTCCTGCGCAGCGCCCTCTTCCGCTTGGGAGATCAGGCCGATGTCCTCGTTCAGATCAAACTTCAGATTAGCGTCGATACCTACAAAGCCCTGATCGTTATAAATGACGTTTTTAATTTCCGATTCCACGATCTTCATGCTCATGCTGCCGCCGAAGGAGATTCCCCCAGGGCGCAAAATGTAATCGTTGAATTTCAAGCCGAAGCCGCTAATGGAGAAGCTGGGTGCGGCAAACAAGCTGTACTGATTGAAGTACACATCCGAAATGAGCAGTTGGCGCAGCGGGTTCAATCGCTCGCCGAGAGCTCCAGCAGCCCAGGTCAAGGCATCGTTCAGCGAAGTATCCTCCTCGCCTCCGCCCTTATCCTCTTCCTTCTGCTTTTCTTCCTCGGTCGGCTCCTCTTCCTCTTCGCCCTCTTCCGATTCATCCTCTTCCTCCTGCTGCAGCGACTTGCTGAAGCCGTTGAAGAAATCGAGCGTCCACTCGCCTCGGTAGAAGACGAAGCCGCTGCCGGCAACGCTCAGCGTTCCGTCACCCTTCATGCTCAGCGTGTCGAAGAACGGACTGTCCGTTGCTTCCGCGATCGCTTTCACGCCGAGGACGTCCAGCTTGCCTTGGGCAAACACCATATCCTTGCCCCGGTAAGCAACAGCCTTGTTGATAAGCGCCGGCTCCTGCTTCGTATCTACTACATACTGGGCATCCTCGCCGGAACCGATTTGATTGATCATGCCTCGGATTTCGACCAGCACCTCATCGCCCGGAGGCCCTTCCTCGTCCTCCGTGCTTCCTGTGCCCGTGTCCTCTTCCTCCAAGCTTTCCTTATACTCCTCCAGCTCTTCTTCACTCTCGAACGCCCGCAGATGGTAAGCCGGTATTTCCGTTATCTCCTGCAGGTACTCGCCGCCGAAGTCCGGATCCACCACCTTGGCGTTCAGCACCATCGCCTGCATGGCCGCGCCAAAAGCCGTTTTGAAGCCGGTATATTCCGCTTGGCTCGGGAAATCGTAGCTCGGGAACGCCTCTTCGAACGCCTCCTGCAGCTCATCCGAGCTCGCGCCGTCATATGGCGAAGCGATGTCGAACGTCCGCTTGACGACCGCCAAAATATTGGCTTTTTTCAAACGGGCATTTTCATTATCGCTGACCATAAAGCGCTGGGAGGTAGTCAGATCATACAAGCCTCCCGTATCTGCAGTATCCTTGTAGTCGATCTCGACCTGATATTCGCCGAGCGGCAAAGCCGGCCCCAAATCCTTCCTTTCATTGCCACTGCCGTCCGTCACTATCTCGCCGTTCCGATCCACCTGATCGCCGGTCCGGTAAGTAATCCGCATGTCGCCTACTTGTCCGTCATTGGCAGGCTGCAGCAGCACAGAATCCTTGACCGGCACCTTGTAGCGGTTGCCTGACTCGATCTCTTTCAAATACAAGTCAAAATTCGCGTCCGTCGTCGCATTTCCCGCATTGTACGCTTCAATGTTGGACAGGTTCAGCGTGATATACTTCACGTCGGAGGTGAACACCTCATCCGGCGACATCGCGTACACATAGGTTTGCGTTGCCGTCCCTACCGGAGGCAGGAAGACAAAGTTGGACTTGCTGGACATATATTGGGCTTTAACCGTTTCGTCCTCGATGCCCTCCAGCTTCGCTTCGGTCTCCGGGCTGCTTGCCGTCATCAGATACTCCGGCGTTGTCGGCCAAGCCTTCCCCTTCGCTATTACCTTGAAAGAAGCAGTAACCGTTTCCCCCGGCTTGAACTTCGGCACGATGCCCTGTTCAGCTTCCTCCGGCGTCGCTTCCTTGCGGAATATGGCGGTCTGCTTATTGCCGCTTATCGTAAGAATCTTGCCGCTTGCATCTCGCTTGATGTTTCCCTGATCGTCAAGATCAACGAACTTCAACGCGTTGTCCAATTGCATATTGACATTGATGCTGGACTGCTCAAGATTGAATGAAGCCAGGTTCTCGATCTCGGCCGTGATATCGAAGACGCCTTCGTTCTCATAACCGCTGCTGTCTTCGAGCGTTGCCAACTGATTTACCGGATCGATGTACCGAATGGAAAAGACCTTGTCCGCCTCCACGATTTCGCCCAGCCCGTATACGGTTTCGAAGCTGTGAGCGGCGCCTTTGGCTACCGTATCCGGATTCCAATACAACGCGACCGCGGAATCGGCAGTGCCGTAATCGTTCGTATCAGTAGTAAAATCGAGATTCGGATTAACCTCGTAATCCCACTTGGCGTTTGCCATTCTGCTCCAATGGCCGACAACCATTTCATCTACGATATTCATGTCGTTTTCCGAAAAGTTATTAAAGCCGTACGCGATTACATTTGTCGCGAGCGGATTCGTACTGTCGAGCTTATCTTTCATGACCCAGTATGCGGGCAGCGTGTACAGCGCCTTCTCGTCCTCGCCGATGCCCGGAGGCAGCTTGTCTTCGTCCACGAGCCTGCGCTCTACTTGAAGCGGAGCCTTGTAGGCCTGGCCCACCTGCAAGGCGGGGCCGTCATTGCTGCCTACCATTGTATCCAATAAAATCCTTGAGCCCACCTGAACATCGGCATTTGTATTGTTGTAGACAATATAGCCTACATTGACATTGCCGGAATTGATCTTGTCCGAGGTGTTCATGTACATTTTGATAATCTGCTTGATCCGCACGCCCTTGATCGTCCAGATGGTTTCGATTTGCTTCGTGCCGTCGGCGTTCGATACAATCTGCGGAATGCTGATCTCCGAGAACAATTCGGCACCGAATTTATACGGATTCCCGAATATATAGTCCGTTCCGTCGATCCGGAAAGTCGTGAAAGAGCTTTCCGGATCGTCTCCGCGAAACATCAAATTGACATTCTGATCCTTCTTGCGGATCGGCTGGCCATCCACCGTCCGAATCGCGAAGCGGCCAGTATCGTTGTTGACGGTCACTTTGACCAGTCCGTTGCTGATTTCCGTCGTACCGCTCTCGCCGATCACCTCGGCAAACGCCGAGAGCGGAAATCCAAATGCCAGCACGATGGCCAGCAGCATTACAATACTCTGCTTAAAACCTTTCATCCGCTTTGACTCCTTCATGCTTGGGATGGTCTCACTATTGATCCGTGTTGCCTACGAAGAAGGAAACGAATTCCCTTTCTCTCTCTTGCGTTCTGACGATTAGCGTATACCAACCGGATTTCGGGAACACGATCTGGTACTGATTGTTCATCAGTTCCTCAAGCGTCAGCTCCTCGGCGATATACTTCATCTGACCTTCACGGTACAGTCCCGAATAGTACAGCAACGTAAAGGATGCTTTCTCGTTGATAAGCTCTTCGCCGTTTACGTCCATTTTGTCGTAGCCGCTCACATTAAACGTAATGCGGTTCGTATCGAACAGCGCTTTCTCCTGCAGACTGGAAGACAACACTTGCCCGTTGCCGGTAATGAGCAGACCGCTGTTGTCCATTACGATGACTTGCTGCGTAACGCTCGTTTGATTGCCCACCTCATCGGTTACCGTATAGACAACGGTATGTCTGCCGACTTGCGAGAGGTCCAGAGGGCTGATCGTGACAGTCAGGTTATCGCTTGCGGAAACATTGTCGGTTGCCGTATAGCCGCCCAGACTCTGCAGCGGATCAAAGCCCTCTTGGTTCTTCGCCACAGCAGCTATCGGTCGGCCCAGCACAATCTCCGGAGCCGTATTGTCGAGTCCGTCCACCTCTATCGAAGAAACGATTCTTCGATTCAGCAAGTCGGTCAACACAATTCGGGTTCTTCCGTTGCTCTGATAAAATGTCGAATGGGTGTAAGTGCCATCGTCATTGCTGATTTTGTTTCCGCCGGCGCCTTGACTAACCGGTACCATCCCCAGAAATACCTGGTTTGGTGCGTCCACTTTGCCGCTAAGCGTTACCTTAACTTGGCCCCTGGCGTATGCTTTGCCGTTAATCGTCACCATCTTGTCGTCAGTCAGCGGATTGCCGTCATTATCCACGAAGCTGTAGGTAATCTCAGGAAGCTTCAGCTTCGGAGCAAGATGGCTGACCGTTTCCTCCAGCACCGTCGTATTGCCCTGCCGGTCTTGCACGACTATCTCTACATCTCCGTTCTCCAGCAAAGCATTCGATTGTTTGCCTTTTACGACAAAGAAATCCTCTTCCGCGGCATCCGTCTTCTCAACAATCAGATTAACGCCTTCAGCCAACACAACTTGGCCGTTGTTATCCTTAATCGTCACATATTGGTCGCCTGCCGTTCCTTTGGCATAGGTTTGTGTCAGTCTGACGCTCGGAGGCGTACGGTCTATATTGGAAACCGTGGCTGTCGCTGTGCCGACATTGCCCGCCTCGTCCTCGAATTCGAATGTGAAGTGGCCGTTATCCTTGAACACGTAGCTGGACCTGCCGTCATTGTTCAATATGCGCACCGGTTCCGACGTGCTGAGCTTTGCCGTTACATTGGCTCTCGTCGTGGCCGTAATGTTGAATTCAATCGAACCCTCCGGCGCCGTATTGTCTACATTTTTCACCACAGCAAGCAGCTTGCCTGTGCGTTCCGGCGCCGTCAGATCGGTCAGGTCAAAGACGTATACACCGTTTTGCGAGATAGCAAAGCTGTTCCCCTTGATGCGTTCCGGAATATCCGGATTATTCGTGGCAGACGGTACGACCTTGATGCCAGCGGCCACCGCGATGCTAAGCGATAGACCTCCGCCTTTCACCGGCTTCAGCGTACTGTAGGACGCAATTCCGTACAACACGTCTGCCATCTCGGAATATTTCAACGTATCAACCGCTACAACTCCGCTCTCAATACCATCTTGGGAACGAAATTTGACCTTCAGCTTCAATTGCAGCGGATTGCTTTCGTTCACGGACGTCTGCACATAATTGGTGTACGGCTTCCATACCGACCAGGAAGCGCCGTTATCCTTGGAAATAGCGTATTCGAATCCGTCTTTGGAAACGCTCTGCAGCTCCACTTGAATCGTCGCCTTATAACCGCTTGCCTCATCGCCAGAGAATGCGATTAAATCGGACTGGAGCACGGTTACCGGGGTGTCGTCCGCCCTATATAGCTTGAACGGGTTCGTGCCGGTTACGGCACTGTTGCCCAACCCGTCCTGACTGTACACATAGAGAGTGAAGCGCGCTGTTTCACCCGGCGACAGCATATCGCTCGCAATCGCTACTTTGCCGTCATCAGGCAGCGGCAGCCAGCCGCTTGAAGTTTCGTCAGGTACAGGCATTCCTTCTTGCACCCATTGGTAGTAAACGCTCATGCCTTCCGGATTATAGAGCTCGGTTGCCGTCACGATCACGCTATGCGCAGGACGGGCATAACTGACGCCATTGACGCTAAACGCTGCCTCAGGCGCTGCGTTATCGAATCGATACAGACTGTTGTATTCATAGTAGCGGTTCGTTCCTTCTTCCTTGGCCCGAACATGCAGGTAATACGCGCCGTTCAACGTGTAATCGGCCGGCACACTGCCATAGACCGATTCCGTTACCGAAGACGTCTCATCTCCGTAAACCGACTCGGTGACCGTTTCTTCATCTTGAAGGTCTTCGGTCACCGGTTCTTGCTCCGGAGCCGCGGCAGCCGCAGCCTTCTTAAATTGACTGTCCGCCGGACGCGCAGCAGACAAACTGAATGCGTACAAAATTTCCTTTATATTCGCTCCGCTAACCGATACGGCGATGTCGCCGCTCTGCACGTATTCCTCGGAGCCTTCAGGCGACAACGAGATGCTTACCGTGCTGGCCGAATTGACCAGAGCGCGCTCAGTCATCACGTACTGTGCGGTATTGCCCGCCATATCTGCCGCCTTCAAATAAAGAACATATTCGCCGTCCTCAATCACATGGTTCAATGTTGTAACAACGCGGTTCGACGGAACGGTCGTCCAGTCCAATGCGCCGGGCTGCGCACCGGGCTTAACCCACTGGAACAGCAGCTTGTCCGTATCCAGACCGCTGTGCGCGTCCGATGCCGTCACGGTCGCTTTGACCTCCGCGGTATCGTTGACGCCGGAGATCGCCGCCGACAGTTGAGGTTGCTCGTTATCGAGCCGTATCGATGCTGTGCTGTAAATCCAGTTGGAATCGTCATGCTTGAAGTCGGCCGCTGTCCATAACGTGAGATCGCTGTAATCGCCGACCGCAGCCAATACCTTGGCGCCCGCATACACTTCGGCGTCCGCATCTGAACCGCTTGGATTAGCTGCCCAATAATCGGCTATCCATCCGTTGTATGCGGCGGCGTTGTTCGTTTTGTACGTTTTCATCTTTTCATACTGCATGAGCTCCCTGGCGGTCTCCCATGTCATATCCGCCGTCCAGGTGTGCAAATACCAGACGCCGCTGTTCGCCGCCGTCAGCGCTTGAGACGGGGGCTCCAGCAAATTCGTCTTGTTGTTAGTTACCATCAGATTGAAATTCGGCAGCTCGCCCGGATACAAGCCTTGGCGCGGCTGTTGTCCGGTTAGCGTATACCGCTTGATCGCCGCGAATTGATCGGCCTCCTTGCCGGCCAGCGGGTCAACCGGACTTTGGCTCCAGTAATAGTAAACCAGCCCCACGCCCGGAGAATTGCCGTTTCCGCCTGTCATATTCAGCGGACGGTAAATACCGCGGCTCGGTCTGACCGTTCCGGCCTCCGTCGGGTCGAAACTAGGAGCAATCACGTCGGGATCGTTCGCGTCGATCGTAATTTTGCCTCTCTTGCCCCACACCTCCGACGTTGCACCGTCGGCATCATAAATATAGCTGAAGGACGGGTCCGCGTTGTCGATGGACAGCTGCGCCCAGTCGATCTTCGTATTCGCAACTTGCGCGGAAGGATCTGTTGGCGCCGGTGACGATTTGGACGTATTTACCGCATCCGTCAGCAGGTTGCCTGCGTAATCCTGAAGGACGCCCTTGTCCGCATAAGGAGGCGTATTGCTCGCCCTGGACTGATGCGTCAAGGCAATGACCTTCAGCAATGCGACATCCAGATCATCCTCCGTAACGGTCGCGCGGAACGTCCAAACCTTTGAATTTTCCCCTTCAATATAGTAGGCTTTCATTCCATTATTGAAATGCAGAAACAGGCCGGATGCCGATAACCCCTGCTTCGCGATCGTCTCCTCCGTCAACTGCACCTTGAAGTCGATCGTATCTCCCGCGTTCAAGGTGCTGCCGGTAACGATATCCGGCTGAACGCCGTTGGCGGTAAAGCTGTATTTCGGCGGCACCGCATCCACGATGACGCGGTAGCCGTCATTCGTATTGCCGGCGTCGATCGCGGAATCGAACGGATTGATCGCCTTGCCGCGAATAAAGGACGATCCTGCGTCCGACGCCGACCTTGCGGCGAAGTTGGACACGATTAACGGATTCCCGGCGGCATCGTGGAAATCGGCATCGATCAGCTTCTGCTTCAGCGCCTTTTCGTTGAGGTTGGTACCGCCGGCGAGCGCGGTCAGCTCGCCGCCGTTCATGATCGGCAGGTTTCCGGTGTGCTGGTAGTTGGTCGCCTGATAGGTATAGGACAGACGGTCCGTATAATTTCCCCAGCTCGTCGTATCCGGCAGCTTCATGCCCTGCTTCTGACCGGCTGCCGGAAGTCCCGTTCCGGCGGGATTCATGAACAGATCATGTCTGTTCAGATCAAGCGCATCAACCGAAGAGTAGGCCTTAAGCGGTTCGCTGAAGGGGTAAGTCAAGCTAAGATCGTCCCCCCACTTCAAGAAAAGCTCATTCTCGTCGATCGTGCTGTTGCCGTGCTCTGTGCCAGTCGTGTTGAAAATATAATCCTTGACCGTCGGCGCAGTAATATCTCGGAAGAACAGATGAACGCCGACCAGCGTGGCGGTTCCGTCAACAACGATATCAATTGTGAGCACATCGTTCGGGCTCAGCTTCCTCCAGCCCGTGTCCGCATTATCTTCCCCGTTATCCGTATCTAGAACGGTTCCCAACGTCGAAGTCGAAACTCCGACGGTTACGTAATCGTCGTCGGATTCATACAAATTGCGCGCGAAAAAGCGGAATTCACCCTGCCCGCTCTCCGCAAGCTGCTTAAGACCGGGAATTTGCGAGACCGTAATCGTGCCATATAAGTCGTCGTCCACTTTATCCGTTCCATATAAATCGTCCTTATCGTCCATGTCGAAGAATACGCCGGGAATCGGAGAATTCTTCGATCTTTGGAACCAAATGAACGCATCATATTCGCTTGCGTCTCCGCCATCTTCATATGCAGCATCGTTCGGGACAGACGGGTTCAAGTGGATCGTGCTCTGGTTGTAAAGCTTGGTGCCGTTCACCAGCACATCCTCATATCCGCCTGCCGCGTTCGCCCGCTCGGCGGTCCCGAGCCATGGCATCAAACCGAGCAGCATCGCTGCAGACAACAGCAAGCAAAAGCTTTTCTTAACCCATTTCTTCATTAATCGCAGCCTCCAGCATCATTCTAGTTTTGATTACTATGGATTAACCTGTTCCATCACCCGCTTGATGTCGGCCGAATCCACCGCTAGATGAATGCCATTCATCGTGCGAAGCGATCCGGACAGCAGTCCCGCCGCATAGCCGAACTCATCAAGCAGAGGTCCCCCTGACATGCCGCTTACAAGCTCTGCCGAAATCAGAATACGGTTCCTGCCGTTAATTGGGGCGACGGGCGCGTTGACGATCCCTTCCGTAATGATATTTGTCCCCTTCATCGGATAACCGATGGCAAACACCTTCTCGCCCGCTTTTAGCGGACTTGTCCTTAATCGCAAATATGAATATGCGCCGCCGGTCCGAGAAGGGAGCTCCAGCACCGCTGTATCAGCCATTTCGTCTTGCACGGTGATCCTGCAGTCAACAGCGGTTCCATCCTTCAGCACGCAGTTTAATCGGCTTGCCCCATCAACGACATGGTAAGCGGTCAGCGCAGTTCCTTCGGGGCCTGTTAGAAAACCCGAGCCTACATTCATCAACGCTCCATCATCTCGAAAAGCTCGCACATAGAACACCGCTTCATTGGCAGAAGCATAAATACTCTCAGCGTCGTATCGCTCGGGCGTCTCTGCCATGGAGACAGTGGAGCGGTTAAGCACTGCAACCAGCATTAGCACCGACAGCAATATAACCCCTGCTATTCGTCTCATCACGATCACTCATCCTTCTATAACTAAAGTCACGGTTTCTCTCAAAATAAGTATAATGAGAGGCTCTCACAAAATTCTCACAAACTGCCGAGAACTGTCGAATTCAGCCGATTCGGACACAAAAAAAAACCGAGTCCCTGGGGTCTCGGATCGTTTAAATTATGTATTGAAATCCTTAAGCGCGGTTGATGGCGACAACACCTCTACCTCCTTCGGAATTTTTCACCTGTCTATCTTTCACCTTACCAAGACCAACCGTCCAGCATAATCGGCCCTTTCTATCCATATATTTTTATGAATCGCATTTATATGATTGCGGAGGGATGATGGATGAACCAGGATGAGATACGCGCATTGGAGCGATCTATTGATGAAATCACAGAGATTGCACAAGGCTTCGGACTCGATTTTTACCCGATGCGTTACGAAATATGTCCGGCGGACATTATTTATACGTTCGGCGCTTACGGCATGCCGACAAGGTTCTCGCACTGGAGCTTCGGCAAAACGTTCAACAAGATGAAAATGCAATACGACTTCGGCCTTAGCAAAATATACGAGCTCGTCATTAACTCCAATCCGTGTTACGCCTTCCTGCTCGAAGGCAACTCGCTCATTCAGAACAAGCTGATCGTTGCCCACGTTCTCGCGCACTGCGACTTCTTCAAGAACAACGCCCGCTTCGGCGTGTCCAACCGCAATATGGTCGAGAGCATGTCTGCTACGGCCGAGCGCGTTAGCCAATATGAAATGAAATATGGCACAGAAGCAGTTGAAAAGTTCATCGATGCGATCCTCGCCATTCAGGAGCATGTCGATCCGACGCTTATTAAGCCGTATCAGCTTGATAAGAAGCGCTATATTGAAATGATTCAAAAGGAAAAAGAACGTTCAAGCAGCACCGAATACGTATCGGCCTACGACGATTTGTGGGATCTGGATCCCGATCTGATCGCCGAACGAGAAGCGGCAGCCAAGGCTGCGGAGGTAAAGCGTTTCCCACCGGATCCCGAAAAAGACTTAGTATGGTTCATTGAAGAATACTCTCCAATCCTGGAAGACTGGCAGCGCGACATCATGACAATGCTTCGCGATGAGATGCTGTATTTTTGGCCACAAATCGAAACTAAGATC